>DOZQ01000122.1:3626-10210 GCA_003517915.1 Oscillospiraceae bacterium
AATATCGCTGAGGTGAGATATCAAAGCGGTATTGTCGAAGGAAGCAACCCCACCTATCACCGCTCAAAGCTTTTAGACCCGGTTCCGGCGAGTAAAAACGCCCATGTTAACAGTAATCCTGTTGACAACGGCACCGTTACCAGACCGGTGGATGTGAAACGCGGCGACGATATCACCTATGAGATTAACGTAGCAAGGCCGCCGGCTGTCGGCGGCAGCAGCGGATTCCAGCCAATGCCTAAGCTTACGCAGCCAGGCAAAATTAATTTTATTAACGGCAGCTTTGAGCAGCCGGAGGTCGCGACAACTCCGATGCTGCCAGAAGACAACCCTTGGGGAATCTCTCATACAGATCGCGCATATTACAACTATACAAGGGTTCCGGGTTGGTATACCGTTCCGACATCTCCGTCTGAGATTGGAGAAGAGTTCTGGAACTGTTTACAATTCTTTGCCGGCACAAATCCAGTTTGGGTGACTTATCCTTATCCGGATGGATTTCAGTCGGTTGAATTAAACGCGCACTATTTGTCCCGCCTTTATCAGATTTGTGAGACGGAGCCCGGAACAACGGTTTACTGGGAGCTTTATCATGAAGCGTGTCAAATGCCAGACGGAACTCCGTACAGCGGAGGAAATCTGTCGTCTGAAGACAGTTTAAATGTATATATTTATGCAACGCCAGCACCGGGCGAAGCGGGGGATTCTAATGCAAACAGGGGCACTCCTCCCGCTGGCTCAAGACAAAATAATAATTCCCCACTAGTGACAAGGGTAGATGAGCGCTGGAAGAAATACAGCGGGAGCTATACGGTTCCTGCGGGGCAGGAAAGCACGATTTTTGCGTTTGAAGCTGATGCGTCTTATACAGGGAACCCCAGGTTCGGCAACTACCTCGACGGCATACGCCTTTACACCAACAGCTATATCGACCTGACCAAAACCAATAACGCGCCGTCCGCCGGCGTCAACACCGGCGACATAGTGACATACACGGTAAAGGCGAAAAATCTGGGCGAGTCGGACGCGTCGGGCGTGATAATCTCCGACATCCTGCCAGAGGGCACCGAGCTTGCGACAAGTGAGCCGAATTTCCTCCAGGTTGCCGCCGGAACCGGCGCTCCTGTGAATATGCCCTACGATTATAATCCCGCAACCCGTGCGCTTACCGTTCCTGTGGGCGCGGGTTCAACCACGACTACGGGCGGACTGGTGAAGGGCGACGGCTCCTTCTCGTCCGATTGCCAAAATGAATACACCCTTACATTTAAGGCGAGAGTGACCGACGGCGGCAGGGATGCCTATGAAAATCAGGCGAAGGTCGTCTTTAAAGACCGTTACCATGAGTCCGAACCCGGCAGCTCTTATACCAACTATTCAAACGTCAGCTCGTTCGATGCGAGAGTTTCCCGCCATACCCCCGTCACAGTAACGGATATTATCCCGGCGGGGCTTACCGTGACCAGCACTGATCCGGCGGCAGTTGTCACCGAGCTTCCCGGCGGGCAGCAGCAGGTGGTCTGGACTCTGAACAGCATCCCCTCTGAGGGGATTACCTTAACGGTGGTGACAGAGGTAACCGCCGCCGGCACTTATGTGAACTCGGCCACCGCAACGATGACCGGCATGAGGGACTCGGAAACCAACCACACCTATCACAAGGAGCTTACGCTTCCGCCGCAGGCGAAAAACGCGCATCTGAACGGCGCGGCAACCAACAACGGCACGCTCCTTGCCCCCGTGGACGTAAGGCGGAATGATGAGATTACCTATGATATTGTGGTGGATAATCCCGTAGACCCGATTCCGCAGTACGATGTGCTTTTCGCGGTTGACTGTTCAGGAACGGTTTTGGGTGCGCCTGCAAGAAAGGTTCAGGTTGAAAATCTGGTAGCCGGACTGCGCGGCGGCATTTTCGCTAACCGTCCTGACAGCCGGATTGCCCTGCTGGGTATGAACTCCCCAAGTGATCAGAACGGAACTTACATGCCGCAAAATTGCACCAATAATCCGTCGCTTCTTAATTTGCATTATGATACAACCTTCCAAACAAGCTCCGATTATGACATAGCTCAGGAAACCGCAATGACGCAGCCGGCTCAGGGCTTTGCCAATGATGATCCCGCGCAGTTTTTAAACGCCGCCATCGACAAAATCAAGGGACTGAACACCCAGTTCGGCAGCGGAACTTACCTTAAAACCCTGAAAGGCAGAGACGAGCTTACATCCGGCCACATACCGGTTATTATATTCATTTCTGATTTTGAGATGACCGACGGGGCCAATTTGGATTATAACAACAGCGGCCAAAATTATTGGTCGGCCGTTATGAAGAATCTTTCTGACCGTTACGCTTCAGAGGTACCAAACGGTATTCTGCTGACCGTGCGTCTGGACAGCTTTATGGGCGGCTATGATTTCGCAAGCGCCGCGGCTGACAACAGGATGATGGATTACCTTTCGCCTGCAGGGCGTGCCGCCAAGGGCTGGAGATTTACCAAAGCCGGCGGGCCGCTGAATGCATTGGAGATACCGACCCTGAGCGAAGTGGCCGGTTCCCTGTTCGATCAGGCCACCCAGACGCAAAGGGTCGCCTCGGTCACCGACACACTGCCTGCGGGGCTGACTTATGTAAGCCATACAAATGCGGCGGGAAGCTCTTCAAGCTTTGTTTCCGCCACAAACACCGTCAGCTGGAACTGGAGCAATCTGCCCGCCGGCAAAACGACTGTGACCGTGAAGGCCAAGGTTGTACCGGCTAACAACGAGCGTGAGTTTGTAAACCATGCGACGGTGACCATTGACGGCGTAATAAGCAACACGAATTCCACCTATCATAAGCTTTCCACCGCGATTTTGAACCTGCGGCAGATGGTAACGGGCTTTAGCGGCAAGACGATAATGCCATATAAGGCTTATTTTAATTTGGAAAACGACGGCAGAATATTCGGGATCACCGCCGATTCCAACAAAGATACGCTGAATGTTCCGTTCAGAAAAGTCCTTGTGGATTTCAGTGATAACGACGACCTGATCTATTATATAAAAAATCTTGTGCCGCAGTATTATGTCAGCGACGGTTATGTTATCACTGATGAGTATATTCCGGGAGATCCAGGGAAAGCGGGACATTCTGCCGAAGTGAGAGACCCTGACGAGCCTGACTTCATTATTGAGGCCGATTTCGGTGATGCAAGCGAATATTGGGTGACGGTTTTCATAAGAGCCGCGTCAAGCACCGCAGAGCAGGACTGGGCATTTAAAACCAATCACTTCGGGACAATATATCCAGAATAAATAAAAATCCCCGGCTAATGCCGACTCCACATTTCTAAAATAGCCAAGAGCCTTGAAAACTTACGTTTTCAAGGCTCTTGGCTTGGGTATAACAATCCGCATTATTTTTCCGCAAACATGGGTGTAGAAAGATACCGCTCACCTGTATCCGGAAGAATAACGACAATGATTTTCCCGGTGTTTTCCGGACGTTTCGCGACCTGAATAGCCGCCCAAACCGCCGCCCCTGAGGAAATACCCACCAAAATGCCTTCTGTTTTAGCAAATTCCCGTCCGGTTTCAAAGGCATTTTCGTTGGTGACCGTGATGATCT
This sequence comes from Oscillospiraceae bacterium, assembly GCA_003517915.1. Taxonomy (GTDB): domain Bacteria; phylum Bacillota; class Clostridia; order Oscillospirales; family Acutalibacteraceae; genus UBA8129. The sequence goes on from DOZQ01000122.1 coordinate 7,237, forward strand.
CATCATATATTTTGGTGTCCAGTGTTTCAGGCACAAAACCGGCGCCGATTCCCTGAACCTGATGCGAACCGGGCGTACCTGCGGACAACACCGGTGAAGCGGCAGGTTCCACCGCAATTACTTTGATGTTAGGATTCTTTTCTTTGAGATAAGCGCCCGTACCTGAAATAGTGCCGCCGGTTCCGATGCCGGCAACAAGGATGTCAACCGTTCCATCTGTATCATTCCATATTTCCGGCCCGGTGGTTGCTTTGTGGACGGCAGGGTTCACCCGGTTGGTAAACTGGCTGGGGATAAAGCTGTTCGGGGTTTCGGCGGCCAGCTCCTCAGCTCTCGCTATAGCGCCCGTCATTCCTTTTGAGCCCTCGGTCAGCACAAGCTCCGCGCCGTAGGCTTTTAGCAGATTTCGGCGCTCGACGCTCATAGTTTCCGGCATGGTCAGGATGATACGGTATTTTTTTGCCGCCGCGATAGAAGCCAGACCAATCCCGGTGTTGCCGCTGGTCGGTTCAATGATGACAGAATCAGGCTTCAGCAGCCCCTTAGATTCGGCGTCCTCAATCATCGCTTTGGCGATGCGGTCTTTGACGCTCCCTGCCGGATTGAAATATTCAAGCTTGCCGAGAATCGTTGCCGACAGTCCCAGCGCCTTTTCATAATTAGAAAGCTCCAGCAAAGGCGTTCCGCCAATCAAATCGGTAATTTTTTTATAAGTTTTCATGGATTGAGCGCTCCTTCCAACATATGTGCCTTGATACAGCCATATAATACATACCTGTTTAATATGTATTATATGGCTGTAATTTAATAATGTCAAGCCTTTTATGGGTTTTTCTTAGTTAATACTATTATAAGTTTATATGAACAAACCCTAAATAAGAAATGATAGCTCTAGATCATATAATTGTCCGAGCCCTGCGCCTGATATTGATCGAGTATGCTCTGCAAATTAACATTGTCAAGATAATCGGTGATAACATTATTAAGCCCTTGCCACATTGGAAGTGTCTTGCAAAAACCGTCGCGTTCGCATTGGTTGTCTTCATCGTCCAGGCAGGCCACAGGCGCAAGACTGCCTTCGGTGATACGTAGAATCTGTGCGACCGTAATCTGTGCCGGGCTTTTCGCCAGCATATATCCGCCCTGTTTTCCGCGGTTCGCCCGCAAAATGTTTGATGTGTGCAATAAGGAAACGATTTGCTCCAGATATTGTTTGGATATGCTTTGTCTTTTGGCAATTTCTTTTAAAGATATAAAGCCTTCGTTATTGTGCTCCGCCAAATCAAGCAGCATCCGCAGCGCATACCTGCCTTTTGTTGATACTTTCAATCGTGCGTCCTCCCCGCAATTCAGACTATATATCATCATAATAACATATGTTTACTGGCTTCTCAAGCATCCTTAACATTCCGCATGGTTTTGGGATAAGCACTGGGTTAACTCACGTTTTAAAGACATTTATTCTTTCTCACTGTCCTCCATTATAGTATTCATACTAAGATGATGAATATTTAGAATTAGACATAAATAAAAAATCATGATATAATACTTATTATAACCATATGTTATATTTGAAATGCCTTTACCGGCTGCGCCGGGTCATCCGCCGAAAAACGCCCGGCGCGGTATTCCAGCTCTAATTCCCCGCCCTCCTGGGGCGTTCCATGAAACCCGATACCCCACAGTCCCTGCCGCGGGGAGTGATTCATCTCGAAAGAAGGAATTTTATATGGAATCCAACTCAAAGACCAAAATATTGTACATTGAGGGAATGACCTGCGTCAATTGCCAAAACAGAATCGAAAAAAAGCTGCGCGGAATAAGCGGCGTTAAAAAAGCGGCTGTGAGCTACCGTGACGGAACCGCGCGGATCACTTACGACAAAAGCGTTATTTCACTTGCGGGCATTATCCCCGTTATTGAGAAATTAGAATATAGAGTGACGGATGAATCCGCCAGGAATGCGACCAAGACCGGCCGCGTAATTGTATTGCTGGCCGTCATCGCTGTGTTATATGTATTGCTGGAAAGCTTCGGCGTGCTGAATCTTCTGCTGCCGAGCCGTCTGGCCGATACCGGGATGAGCTATGGGCTGCTGTTTGTAATAGGCCTTATCACTTCCGTTCACTGTATTGCGATGTGCGGTGGGATCAATTTGTCCCAATGTATTCCGCAAGCAGAAGCAACAGGCGAAAGAACCAGCCGCGCCGCGCCTTTGGTTCCGGCCTTTATGTATAATTTGGGACGCGTGATTTCATATACCGCCGTCGGCTTCATTCTGGGCTTTGCCGGAATGCTGTTCGGCGGCGGTTCGGATTTTGGTGTGTCGGTTTTGCTTCAGGGGATACTCAAGCTGATCGCCGGTGTGTTTATGGTAGCCATGGGGATAAATATGCTGGGGCTGTTCCCGGCTTTGCGTAAGCTCCAGCCGCGTATGCCAAAATTCCTCGCCCGTAAGTCTCCAAAAGCTGCGGCGAAAAACAAAAGCCCGCTGATTGTTGGTCTGCTGAACGGCTTAATGCCCTGCGGTCCGCTCCAGTCCATACAGATTGTCGCGCTGGCCTCGGCAAACCCGCTGACGGGAGCGGTTTCAATGCTTTTATTCAGCATGGGGACAGTCCCGCTTATGTTCGGCTTGGGCTCTCTTGTTTCGGTGCTGGGGCAAAGATTTACAAAAAAGATAACTGATATTGGTGCGGTGCTCGTCGCGGTGCTCGGGCTGGCAATGCTTTCTCAGGGCGGCAGCCTTTCCGGCTTACTTCCGCCGGGTCTGCTGCTTCAAATTGTCATAGCGCTTTGCGCGGTCGGCATAGTGTCAAAAATCCCGTTTCGCAGGCCGCAGCAAAAAATTGTGTCTACAGCCGCCGCGTTATGCTTGGCGGTTTTGGTGCTTACATCCTGGCAGATTATGAATACATCATCCGGCGAAAAAAGCGGCTCTTCAATCGTCGACGGAAAGCAGATTGTGAACAGC
>DOZQ01000038.1:0-3713 GCA_003517915.1 Oscillospiraceae bacterium
AAGGGCCGGGCACCGCCTCCACCGGAATACTTTTTTCGCGGCATGCCCTCACCAGCTCCTCTCCTGGGTCGGAAATCGCCGGCATGCCCGCGTCCGAAACCAAAGCGCAGTTTTCCCCCGCAAGAATACGTGATATTATAAGCTCCTCGCGCTGCCCAGGGCTGTATTCATGATAGCTTATAAGCGGCTTGTGAATCTCAAAATGGGTTAAAAGTCCCCTTGTCACCCTAGTGTCCTCCGCCGCGATAAAATCCGCCGCTCGCAGGGTTTCGAGGCCCCGCGCCGACATATCCGACAAATTCCCTATCGGTGTGCCGACCACATACAATCGTCCGCTCATCGTTTATTCTCCCCGTAAAATCCGTAAATTTCAGATGCCTCAGCCGAATATTTTTCGTCTGCGCCGTATAAAATCAGCGGCGGTTCCGCAGTCATCCCCGGGTTCACGCCCTTGCGCGCCTCCATCAAAAACAGCTTTGAGGGTGAATCCGCCCGGGTGTGCACCATGCGCAGCCTTTTTACATACAGCCCCGCGCGTTCGGTCGCCGCGACAATCTCCGGCAGCCTTTCGGCGCGGTGGCAGATATAAAAGCTCCCCGCCGGCTTTAAAATTCGAAAAGCGGCTCCAGCGATATCCGCATAGGTACAGCCCTGCTCATGCCTTGCCGCGCGCCGAGCCTCATCCGGACTCTCTTCCCCGCTTCCCGCCTGTTTATAAGGGGGATTCATACTCACNNGCGTCAAAAGAATTCCCCGGCAAAATTCCTCCGAGCTTCGTAAGATCACAGTTTAAAACAGAAAAGCGCTCCTCCAGCTTGTTGTAGGCTATTGATTTTCGGCAGAGCTCGGCCGTCTCTGATTGTATTTCTACGCCGCACGCGGAGTAACCGCCGTGCAGGCGAAACAGCAAAAGCGGGATGATGCCGCAGCCGGTGCCAAAATCACACAGCTTTTTACCCGTTACCGGGCGGATAAAGTTTGCAAGCAAAATACTGTCGGTGGTGACGCCTGAGTTTTTAAGCGTGTAAACACCCATGCCGCCGCCCAGCGGTTCAAGGCTCGGTATCATTGTGTTATCCCTCTTTTTTCACTAAATCACAAACAGGCAACGCTTGGCATATAATAAAACAGGCCGGGAAACCCATCCTGGTTACCGGCCGGATATAAACAAAAACGGACGTACCTGCGGACGAGCTGTTTTACAAATAAGTCCGGTCAGAGCTTCGATTTCGGCTCCGGCTGCAAGCCTTAAAAGACAGGCAAAAATAATAACGGCACACATCACGGTGATGAGCGTCCCGGCTCAGGCTCCGCCTGACAGAATATAATTTTGTCATGACGAACGCCAAACCGGCATATCCCGCATATCATTCTTTTTTCTTCTGCCGCACGGGGTATACTTTCCGCTGAGGCCGCATTTTCCGGTCATATTTCTCTAAAAAACAAGAGCCTTCAAATCATAACAGCCGTTTTAAAAGACATTCGGCAAAAAACATCCGGCCCATAAAGCCGGATGTTTTTGTCATAACAGTCTTACACTAACTCAATAATAGCCATTTCCGCGGCGTCCCCGCGGCGCGGTCCGGTTCGCACGATACGGGTATACCCGCCGCCCCTTTTGCTGTAACTCGGAGCAATTTCGTCAAACAGCTTTTTGACTACCGCTTCTTTTGTAATAAACGCCATTGCCTGCCGTTTTGAATGCAGGCTGTCTTTTTTTGCCAGTGTGATATATTTCTCAGTCATAGAGCGCACCTCTTTGGCTCTGGTCACGGTGGTCTCTATCCTTCCCTTTTCAAGCAGGAAGGTGACCATTCCGCGCAGCATAGCCCTGCGGTGATCGCTCGCTCTGCCAAGCTTTCTGGTACCGGGCATTGTCGTTCACTCCTTTACCGTGGTTCGTGATACCCTTAAATCACTCTTCTTCTTTGCGCAGACCGAAGCCCAGAGACATCAGCTTGCCGACGACCTCCTCCAGCGACTTGCGGCCCAAATTCCTCACCTTCATCATATCCTCTTCGGTGCGGTTGATGAGGTCTTCCACCGTATTGATGCCGGCTCGTTTCAAGCAGTTAAAGCTGCGAACCGACAGGTCAAGCTCTTCAATGGTCATCTCAAGGACTTTTTCCTTGCCCTTATCGTCTTTTTCCACCATGATCTCACCCTCGTAGGTGTCGCCGGAAAGATCAACAAACAAATTGAGATGCTCAGTGAGGACCTTGGCTCCCAGCGATACGGCCTCCTTCGCGGCGATTGTACCGTTGGTCCATACTTCTAATGTCAACTTGTCATAGTCGGTCACCTGACCGACGCGGGTGTTTTCAACAACATAGTTAACTTTCGTTACAGGCGTGTAAATCGAATCCACCGGAATAACCCCGATAATCGACTGCGCCTGCTTATTGCGTTCAGCGGGAACATAACCTCTGCCCTTGTCCAGTGTCAGCTCCATAAACAGCCTGCCGCCTTCGCCGACCGTCGCGATATGCAGGTCGGGGCTTAAAATTTCAACCTCCGAATCAGCTTTTATCGAACGTCCGGTCACCTCGCACGGGCCGTCGGCTTCGATATAAACTATCTTGGAGCCATCGCCGTGCAGCTTTGCGGTCAAACCCTTGATGTTCAGCACGATCTCGGTCATGTCTTCTTTAACGCCTGGCAGCGTAGAAAATTCATGCACCAGACCGTCTACCTTGACCGAGGTCACCGCGACGCCCGGAAGCGAGGATAAAAGAACCCTGCGCAGACTGTTGCCGAGAGTGGTGCCGTAGCCTCTTTCCAAAGGCTCTATTATAAATTTCCCATAGATTCCGTCGGCTGTCAATTCTTCAGTCTCGATTTTGGGCTTCTCAATCTCAATCATTCAAAACCCTCCTTATTCGTGCGGATGATACTCCGCCGTGTGTCGTGTCATATAAAGCGTCCGTAAAATACAACCTCCGTCAAATCCCCCTAGGCTCAGTACCCCGCCGGATTTTTCTATTAATACTCCGGCAGGCGCGAAAAGGATTACTTGGAATAGAACTCGACGATAAGCTGCTCTTCGACCGGAGCTTCGATTTCTTCGCGCTCGGGAAGATTTAACACTTTCGCTTCTAGGGTTTCTGCGTTGAGATCCAGCCATTTAGGAACCGGATGCGCGGAATTCGCCTCAATGATGTCTTTTATGCGCTGTTTGTCGCGGCTTTTGGAGCCAACCGTCACTACGTCGCCCGGCCTCGTCAAAAACGACGGGACGTTGACCCTGCGTCCGCCCACCATAAAGTGACCGTGAACCACAAGCTGTCTCGCCTCAGGCCTTGAGGACGCCCAGCCTAATCTATAGACTATATTATCAAGCCGGCTTTCAAGCAGTCTCAGCAGGTTTTCGCCCGTGACACCCTGTTTGCGCTCGGCTATTTCAAAATAGCGGTGGAACTGGCTTTCACTCATGCCGTAATAACGTCTCGCCCTTTGCTTGGCACGCAGCTGCAAACCGTATTCCGACGCTTTTTTACGTCCCTGCCCGTGCTGTCCGGGAGGATATGCCCTGCGCCCCACGGCGCATTTGCCTGAATAGCAACGTTCTCCCTTAAGGAACAGCTTTTCGCCCTCGCGGCGGCACTGCCTGCATACCGGTCCGGTATATCTTGCCATCTATAATTGCACCTCCTGAAATTCGGTTAAACGCGCCTTCTCTTAGGCGGGCGGCAGCCATTGTGAGGAATCGGGGT
>DOZQ01000038.1:3806-6181 GCA_003517915.1 Oscillospiraceae bacterium
GCCGCTGACTGCGCGGCAAACGGGGTGGATTTTCTCGAGCCCCTGAAATTTAGCTCTCCAGCCGACGCCCATGAGAGTGTATTGCCCTGCACGTCGGTAATTGTCACAATGGTATTGTTAAAGGTGGACTGAATATGCACCGCGCCGCGCTCAATATTCTTCCTGTCGCGGCGTCTGCGCGTCGTTCCTGCTCTTTTGCCTTTTGTAGCCAAAATTCTCTACCTCCCCTGCTTATTTCTTCTTATTGGCCATGGTCTTTCTGGGGCCTTTACGGGTTCTGGCATTGGTCTTTGAACGCTGTCCGCGAACGGGAAGCCCCTTGCGGTGACGTACACCGCGGTAACAGCCAATTTCAATAAGCCTTTTGATATCGAACGCCACGGTACGGCGAAGGTCGCCTTCGACGCTCAGGTTCTTGTCGATATACTCACGGAGCTTTGAAATATCCTCTTCGGTTAAATTCTTCACCCTCGTGTCGGGATTTACGCCGGTTCCCTTTAAGATGTCCGTTGCTGTTTTGCGGCCTATTCCAAAAATATAGGTCAGGCCTATCTCCACCCGTTTGTCACGCGGCAGGTCTATTCCAGCTATACGCGCCATGCTTTGCTTACACCTCCATAAGTTGGTCTGACGCCTGGGTTAACCCTGGCGCTGCTTATGCTTGGGATTTTCACAGATAACCATGATTCTGCCCTTGCGTTTGATGATCTTGCATTTTTCACATATTTTTTTCACAGAAGGCCTTACCTTCATAATCGGTACCTCCTTTGACTTAAGCGCCACGCGCGGCGCGGTTTGCGGGATTTTAAAGCTTACTTTGAGCGCCAGGTGATGCGGCCCTTGGTCACATCATACGGCGACATTTCAACCGTTACCTTGTCTCCCGGAAGAATGCGGATAAAATTCATCCGCAGCTTTCCCGAAATGTGCGCAAGGATCTCATGACCGTTTTTCAGCTCCACTTTAAACATGGCGTTGGGCAGCGCGTCGGTCACAATTCCCTCGACTTCTATCATATCCTGTTTAGACACGTCAGATCTCCTCCTCTGCCTCGAGTCCGATCAATTTGTCTCCCCTTTTATCACAGCCCACCCCGGCGAGCGCCCTGCGCAGCGCGCGGTTGGTCGCGGTCTCTTTTTCGGTGAGCATCATGTGGGTTGGGGCAATATGCCTGACATTTTTTCGCTTTGGGGCCTCAAGCGGACGTTCCTTCCCGTCGCATATAAAACAGGATTTTCCGCTTATTTCTACAACAACCAGCTTTCGATCCTTCTCTCTTCCGGCCTTCGCGATTACTATCTGTCCGACTTTTAAATCCATTTTACCGCCTCTCAACAAACCGCCGGCGTCAAAACTAGAGGCTCCGCGTCGGTTATCGCGACCGAATGCTCAAAATGCGCCGAAAGCTTACGGTCTGCCGTGACAACGGTCCAGCCGTCGCTCAAAATATCAATCCCCGAAACACCCATATTGACCATGGGTTCAATTGCCAGGGTCATGCCCTTTAACAGGCGGGCACCCCGTCCCTCGGTTCCGAAATTCGGAACCTCCGGCGCCTCGTGCAGGCTCGCACCTACGCCGTGGCCGACAAACTGACGAACCACCGAGTAACCGCGCGCCTCGACATACCTCTGTATCGCGTACCCGATATCACCAACCCTGCCGCCGACACGCGCCGCTTTAATCCCCTCATAGAGGCTTTCCCGGGTCGTGTCTATCAGCCGCTGTGCCGCGGGACTTACCCTGCCCACCGCAAAAGTGGCGGCGTTGTCGCCGTGATATCCTTCATAAACGGCTCCAAGGTCAATTGAGACAATGTCGCCCTCTTTTAAAATACGCCGTTTACTCGGTATGCCGTGGATGACTTGCTCGTTTACGGATATACAGGCCGCGGCCGGAAATCCGTTATAGTGCAGAAAATTGGGTTTAGCTTTCTGTGACAGGATATACTCGTGGGCTATTCGGTCTATCTCGTGGGTGGAAACCCCGGGTCTTACCGCCTCGCCCGCCAGCTTAAGCGCTGTAGCCGATATCCTGCCGGCTTTTTTCATCAGTTCAATTTCCCGCTGGGTTTTAATGATGATCATTCGTTCCGCTCCAGAGCCGCAAGTGTCAGCGCGGTCGTATCCGCGACTTCCTCCTGCCCGATAACGAGCCGGAGCTTACCCTGGGCTTCATAATAGCTTTTCAGCGGAGCGGTTTTTTCGTGGTATACTTTAAGACGGTCAAGCACGGTTTCCGGCTTGTCGTCCGCGCGCTGTACGAGCTTGCCTCCGCACGCGTCGCAGATTCCCTCTTTTTCCGGCGGCTTGTATACCGTGTGGTAAGAAGCGCCGCAGTCGGCGCAGACCCTGCGGCCGGACATCCTCGCGACG
>DOZQ01000038.1:6193-12120 GCA_003517915.1 Oscillospiraceae bacterium
TCAAGCGCTTCGGCCTGGGGAATGGTTCTTGGGAACCCGTCAAGGATAAATCCCTTAGCGCAGTCGTCCTGCGCGAGCCGTTCCTTTATGATGCCGATAACGACCTCATCCGGCACGAGCGCGCCTTCGTCAACAAAGGCTTTTGCCTTTTTACCCATCTCGGTTTCGCCTTTTATCGCCTCGCGGATCATGTTGCCGGTGGAAACGGCCGGGATGCCGAGATGCCGGCAGATTACCTCCGCCTGNNAATATGAGTTTCATAACAAGCCTCCATTTTAAGCGGATTCCTTTCCCCTCCGAAAACGGAAGGGAAAGGCTCCGCGGAGTTGATCTCGATTTACTCTAAAAATCCCTTGTAGTGCCGCATGAGCATCTGAGATTCGATCTGCTGCACCGTTTCCTGCGCGACGCCGACGACGATGAGCACCGAGGTGCCGCCAAGGGTCAGCGGGATATTGCCTATGGCACCGACAATAGTCGGCAACACGGCGATAACCCCCAGGAAGAGAGCGCCAATGAGCGTAACGCGGCCCAAAATCTTTTTGATATATTCCGACGTCGGCTTGCCCGGGCGTATACCCGGAACCGCGCCGCTGTTTTTGCGCAGGTTGTTCGCCATCTCGATTGGATCATACTGGATTGTCACATAGAAATAAGCGAATCCAATTATGAACAGAAGGTATAAAACCGTGTAAGCCGGGGATGTGAAGCTCAACTGAGACAGCAGCTTGTAAATGGTGCTGTTAGCGCTGCCGGTTCCCATAAACGAGGTAACCGTGCTGGGAATCGCCAGAATCGAGCTTGCGAAGATGATGGGCATAACACCCGACATGTTGACCTTTATCGGCATATGGGTGCTCTGGCCGCCGTACATCTTGCGCCCGACCACCCTTTTTGCGTACTGCACCGGAATCCTGCGCTCGGCGGCGGTCATGAATACGATAAACACAATGACCGCGAGCATGATGAGCAGCGCCCCGATAACCTGGATATACTGCCTTGCGCCGACAAACAGCTCCCACAGATACGCGGCTCCCTGCGGCACACGCGAAATAATACCCGCGAACAGGATAATCGAGATACCGTTGCCGATGCCGCTTTTATCCACCTGCTCCCCCAGCCACATGACCACGGCCGAACCGGCCGTGAAGCACAGCACAATAACAACTGCGGCAAAAATGGTGCTAAACATACCGGTTGTCGCGTCTGCAAGCAAAAGAGTCGAGTTTTTAAGGTAAAAATAGAAGGCGGTTCCCTGTATGAGACCCAGAATAACGGTTGCGAAACGGGAATATTTCGCGATTTTTTTCTGGCCTTCCTCGCCTTCCTTAGCCAGCCTGCCAAGCGCCGGAATCGCCACTTGCAAAAGCTGCATGATGATCGACGCGGTGATATAGGGGCTGACACCCATTGCGAACACGGCGCCGTAATCCATAGCGCCGCCGGTAAACACGCTCAGGTAACCGAAAAAGCCGCCCCCGCCCGCAGCACCGGTCATTGCCGTTTTTAAAGCGCCCGTGTCGATAAACGGAACCGGGATTATAGAGCCGACACGGAACACAATGATGATAAATAGGGTAAAAAGAATTTTTTTGCGTAAATCAGGGATTTTCCACGCATTCCTGAAGGTTTCAAACATCTTATTTCACCTTCCCCTTTACGCTTTCCTTTTTCTTAGCGTACTTGGAGACAACCTCGCCCCGGGGTTTTTGTTCCTCGGCGGTTCCGCCGGCCTGTTTGATTTTTTCGGCGGCGCTGCCGGATATCTTGGCGGTTTTTACGGTCAGCTTCTTTTTAAGCTCACCTCCGCCGAGTATCTTTACGCCGTCATAGGCTTTTTTCACAATGCCCTTTTCTATGAGCGCCTGCTCGTCGATGACTGCGCCGTCGTCAAACGCGTTCAGCGCGTCGAGATTGACCGCAGTGTAACGCAGCGCGAAGATGTTGTTAAATCCTCTTTTCGGCACACGTCTCGCCAAGGGCATCTGGCCGCCTTCAAAGCCGGGACGCACGCCGCCGCCCGAACGGGCCTTCTGACCCTTGTGGCCCTTGCCGGCAGTTTTGCCCCAGCCGGAGCCGTTGCCTCTGCCCACGCGCTTTTTACGCTTTGTGGAACCGGGCGCCGGAGATAAGTCATGCAGATTCATTATAGCCGCACCTCCTTAGCTTTAAGCTTTCGATACCTCTATGAGGTGGATGATTTTTTTGATTTTGCCCTGGGTTTGCGGATTGTCCGGCTGGTCTGTCACGTCGCCGACCTTTCTAAGGCCAAGCGACTCGGCGGTCGCTATCTGATCTTTTTTAGAACCGATAAGACTGCCCGACAGCCAGATTTTAAGGCGCGCAGCGCCATCTTTTTTCACAGCCACTTTGCCGCCCTCCTGTTAACCTAAAATTTCTTTGACCGATTTACCGCGGATAGCGGCGACCTGTCCGGCGTCCCTGAGTGACATCAGGCCCTGCATCGTGGCGCGCACGACATTGCAGGGGTTGTTGGAACGAAGCGCCTTTGTACGGATATCTTTTATGCCGACCGTTTCCAAAACGGCACGCACCGGCCCGCCGGCGATAACGCCGGTACCGGGAGCCGCCGGCTTTAACAGCACGCGACCCGCGCCGAAGCAGCCGATGACCTCATGCGGGATGGTCGTCCCTTTAAGTGAAATGGTCACCATGTTCTTTTTCGCGTCCTCAATGCCCTTGCGAATTGCGTCCGGAACCTCGCCGGCCTTTCCAAGCCCGAAGCCTACCCGGCCACTGCCGTCGCCGACCACCACAAGCGCCGAGAATTTGAAGATACGTCCGCCCTTTACGGTCTTTGCGACGCGGTTTATGGCGACGACGCGTTCTTTCAGATCAAGCACGGAGGCGTCGATTGTAGAATTCGTATTGATAGCCAAAAGTGAATCTCCTCCTTCTTTTAGAACTTGAGGCCGCCCTCACGGGCGCCTTCGGCCAGCTCTTTTACACGTCCGTGATAAATGTAGCCGCCGCGGTCAAATACAACCTCGGTAACGCCTTTTTTCACGGCGCGCTGTGCCAGCATTTCTCCAACCTTGCGCGCGGCCTGCTTATTTCCGCCGTTTCCCTCAAAGCCTTTTTCCACGCTGGAGGCCGCCGCTATTGTCTTTCCGGACAAATCGTCGATCACCTGAGCGTAGATATTGCCGAGTGAACGGAAAACGTTGAGACGGGGACGCTCCGGCGTACCGGAAATCTTGCCGCGCACCCGCACATGACGGTGCAGACGCGCTTTGTTGCTGTCTGGTCTCTTAACCATCTGTCATTCACTCCTTTACTTAGATTTACCGGCTTTGCCTTCCTTACGGCGGATATGCTCGTCGATATATTTAATACCCTTGCCCTTGTAAGGCTCCGGCGGACGCTTGCCCCGCACCTCGGCGGCAAACTGCCCCACCGCCTGTTTGTCCGGGCCGGAAATTATAATGCTGTTCGGAGCGGGCACCTCGATGGTGATGCCGGGGATCTCGGGCATTATAACCTGATGGGAATACCCCAGATTCATCACAAGCTCCTTGCCCTGCTTCTGTGCGCGGTAACCCACGCCGTTTACCTGAAGCTGCTTTTTAAATCCCGTGGTAACGCCCTCGACCATGTTGGCTATGAGCGTGCGGGAAAGTCCGTGCAGCGAACGGTGCTCTTTATTGTCCGACGGGCGGGTGACAATTATCTCGCCGTCCCGTTTTTCAACCGTGATCTCGCTGTGGATAGTCTGCGTGAGGGTCGCGTTTTTGCCCTTGACCGTCACGGCCGCGCCGTCAATTGTGACCTCAACGCCCGCGGGGATTACGATGGGCTTTCTTCCTATACGTGACATTTCATCTACCCCCTTACCACACGAACGCCAGAACTTCGCCGCCTACGTTTTCAAGGCGAGCCCGTCTGTCGGTCATAATGCCCTTGGGGGTGGAAAGGATAGCCACGCCCAGCCCTTTTAACACCTTGGGCATATCCTCAACGCCTGTATAAATGCGCAGACCGGGTTTTGAAACCCTGCGCAGCCCCGTTATCACGTGTGATTTGCCCGGGCCGTATTTCAAATTTACGCGAATGACTCCCTGCTTGCCGTCCTCGGTGACGTTAAAGCCTTTTATATAGCCCTCGTCGAGAAGGATCTGGGCGATCGCCTTTTTCATGTTGGACGCGGGAATGTCCACCGAGTCGTGCTTCGCCGCATTCGCGTTGCGGATTCTTGTTAACATATCGGCTATTGTATCGGTAATTTGCATGCCGTCAACCTCCTTTGCAAATGCTTGGTTTTACCAGCTTGCCTTTCTTACGCCCGGGATTTCGCCCATATACGCGCGTTCCCTGAAGCAAATGCGACATATGCCGTATTTGCGAAGATAGGCATGCGGCCTGCCGCAGATTTTGCACCTGTTGTATGCGCGGGATGAAAATTTCGCAGGTCTTCTCTGCTTGACTTTCATTGATGTCTTAGCCACAATATCCCTCCTTACTTCGCAAACGGGGCTCCCATAAGCGTCAGCAGCTCACGGGCTTCCTCGTCGTTTTTCGCGGTGGTCACAAAGCATATGTCCATACCGCGAACCTTGTCTATCTTATCGTAGTCGATTTCGGGGAAGATAAGCTGTTCCTTAACGCCCATTGAATAGTTTCCGCGTCCGTCGAACGAGTTGGGATTTATCCCCCTGAAGTCTCTCACCCTAGGCAGCGCCGCCGAAAACAGGCGGTCTACGAATTCGTACATCCGGTCGCCTCTTAAAGTGACCTTTGCGCCTATTGTCATACCCTCGCGCAGCTTAAAATTCGCGACCGATTTTTTAGCCTTGCAGGAAACCGGCTGCTGGCCGGTGATCTGGCGCAGATCGCTCATAATAGCGTCGACAATTTTGGAATTGTCCCTGGCCTCGCCGCAGCCGACATTGATTACGACCTTTTCAAGCTTTGGGATCTGCATGACGCTTTTATAGGCAAACTTTTTCATCATGGCCGGCGCGATTTCGCCGGCATAGCTGTCTTTAAGTCTCGGCATGTCATGTTTCCTCCTTCACTTAAACTGTTTCTCCGCATTTTCTGCAAATGCGGGCTTTTTGGCCGTCTTTGTAAATTTCGTATCCCACGCGGGTGGGCTTGTGGCATTTCGGGCAGACAAGCTGCACCTTGCAGGCGTAAATGGCGCTTTCGGCCTGGATGATACCGGAGGGATCGCCCGCCTTGCGGGGCTTGACGTGACGGCTGACCATGTTGCGGTGCTCGACTATTACCTTGCCCTCTTTTGGGCTTATTTCAAGCACCTTGCCGGTTTTGCCGCGGTTTGTCTTTTTGTCGCCCGTCATAATCATGACGGTGTCGCCTTTTTTAATACGCATTTTACTCATCGCAACCATCCTCCTCAAAGCACTTCGGGCGCCAGCGAGAGGATTTTAACATAATCCTTTTCCCTGAGTTCCCTGGCGACCGGTCCGAAAATACGGGTGCCTCTCGGGTTTTTGTCTTCTTTTATAATGACGGCGGCATTTTCGTCAAAACGGATATAGGTGCCGTCGCCACGGCGCAGGCCCTTTGCCGATCTTACGACCACCGCTCTGACCACTTCGCCCTTTTTCACAACGCCGCCCGGCGCCGCTTTTTTAACCGACGCTACTATAACGTCGCCTATATTGGCATACCTCCTGCCGGAACCGCCCAAAACGCGGATGCACATCAACTCTTTCGCGCCGGTGTTGTCGGCAACTCTGAGGTAACTCTGCTGCTGTATCACAGTGTTTTCCTCCTCACATGAAGCAGTTTATTTTGCCTTCTCAAGAATCTTAACCACGCGCCAGTGTTTATCCTTAGAAATGGGGCGGGTTTCCATTACAAGCACACGGTCGCCGGTTCCGCAGGCGTTCTGCTCGTCATGCGCCTTGAGTTTGCTCGTGCTTTTAATGATTTTTTTATAA
>DOZQ01000038.1:12126-12283 GCA_003517915.1 Oscillospiraceae bacterium
GGTTTTGTCCATCTTATCACTTACTACCATGCCGGTTCTGGTTTTGCGTAAATTACGCTCACTCATCTGCCTAAACCCTCCCTTTCTTTACGATTCGACGCTGTTTTCACGGATTTCACGCTCACGCAAAACAGTTTTGATGCGGGCGATATCCTTT
>DOZQ01000038.1:12430-12640 GCA_003517915.1 Oscillospiraceae bacterium
GATGGGCAGCTTGTTGGCGGCAAGGCGCATCGCCTCTCTCGCCAGCTCTTCTTCAACGCCGCCTATCTCAAACATGACACGGCCGGGCTTTACTACCGCCACCCAGTATTCGGGCGAACCCTTACCGGAACCCATGCGGGTCTCGGCCGGTTTTTCCGTAATGGGCTTGTCGGGGAATATTTTGATCCAGACCTGACCGCCGCGCTTGAT
>DOZQ01000038.1:12713-12926 GCA_003517915.1 Oscillospiraceae bacterium
TGCCCTTGAGGCGTCCTCTGTGCACCCTGCGGTATTTTACACGTTTCGGTAACAGCATTACTCGGCGCCTCCTTCCTTACGGGGGGCTCCCGTCCCGGGCGTCTGGCCCTGACCGCCGCGATATCCGCCGCCGCCTTGACCCTGGCCACCTCTGTTATAGCCTCCACCGCCTTGGCCACCTCTGTAGCCTCCGCCGCCCTGACCCTGGCCACC
>DOZQ01000159.1:0-916 GCA_003517915.1 Oscillospiraceae bacterium
TCAGCTTTTCAGGCGCGGCGTTTTCAAGCACCGCAATATCGTCAAACAGCCCGCTTCCGGTCTGCGCACACTGGGTCAGCATATGCGCAATATTTTCTACCGCATTATACCGCATAATATACCTGCCGTAAAGCTTCTTTCGCGCCCGCTCGAATTCTTCCTTTGAAACGCCGTTTTCCCTCAGGGATTTTAGCGCGTCTAAAACTTTGTCCCGCACCTCCTCCGGCCTCTCGGATTCCCCCTGGAATATCACCGCCGCGTGGCCTTCTCCCGTGAAATATTCCGCCGCGAACTCCTCGTTTATCAGCCCTGAGCTGAACAGCTCATAATAAA
This sequence comes from Oscillospiraceae bacterium, assembly GCA_003517915.1. Classification (GTDB taxonomy): domain Bacteria; phylum Bacillota; class Clostridia; order Oscillospirales; family Acutalibacteraceae; genus UBA8129. The sequence goes on from DOZQ01000159.1 coordinate 334, forward strand.
GCGGTGACGCGTTGCCGGCCAAAATCTCAAGCAGCAGTTCGGTCAGGATTTTTTCCTCGGTGCTTTTTTGCGGCTTATCACAAACTTCTTTGAAGCCAAGCGCAAACAGCGGGAGAGAAACCTCCATTTTCTGTTCGATATAATCCCTCACTACTTCGGGCGGTTCGTCGAATCTGCCCCGCTCAATTTCAACCGGTTCGACTTTTTTGATCCCGGCATCTATGGCGGCAAGCACCTCGTCGGCGCTGAAATTCCCGGCCACGCAGATGAACATATTGCCGGGATTATAAAATGTGTTGTAGCAGCCGTAAAGCAGCTCAGGCGTGATTTTAGCTATGGAATCCGCCGTTCCCGCAATATCTATGCGCACTGGGTGTTCCTTATAAAGTACGCCCAAAAGGTTGAAAAACACCTTCCAGGGGGCATTGTCATCGTTCATGCTTATCTCCTGCCCGATTATGCCCTGCTCCTTTTGCACCGTCTGCTCGGTGAAATAAGGCGAGCTCACAAAATCCAGCAGGATTTCGAAAGAATCAGCGAAGCGGCCTGAACAGGAAAAAAGATAACAGGTCACGTCGAACGA
>DOZQ01000159.1:940-5385 GCA_003517915.1 Oscillospiraceae bacterium
TCGCTTTCAAACAGCTTGTGCTCGAGAAAATGCGCGATTCCCTCCGGTACGTCAGTAAAGGAGCTTTCATCCGAGCGCTTAAAGCGGGTGTCTATAGAGCCGTATTTAGTACCGAACAGCGCGTAGCTCATGGCATAGGACGGCTTTGGACATAAAAACACCTTAAGCCCCGATTCATATGTCACGACAGTATATTTTTCTCCGATTTTTTCACTTACGTATTCTTTTTTAATCATCTCGCTTCACCTCCGCCCGAAAGAAAATAAACCGTATCCAGCTTCATGCTTTCGGCCGCGCTTATAATATCCTCTTTTGTCACGCTGCCGATCGCTTCGGCGTATTCCTCCGGGCTCATCGGATTTTCATCAAACATGCCGTCGAGATAATACGCCTCAGTGGCGGATGGTGTGTCCGGCACGGTGCGCAGGCTGTCGGCCAGACCCATTTTTGACGCACTTAGAATATTATCCTCAAATTCGCCGTGCCTGATGTTGTCCATCTGGCGCAAAATCTCATCAGTCGCCTGCTCCGCCTTGTCGGCCTCCACACCCGAATCCACCATCAAAATCCCCTTGTGGCGGTTGTAACGCGCCGCGCAGTAATAGCAAAGCCCCAGTTTTTCCCTCACATTGGTAAACAGCAGCGAATAAGGTCCGCCTCCGAACATATCCGACATTACTGCCAATTTTACAAGGTCTTTACCGTTTCCCGCGCCGGGGGTTCGGAAGCCTATGCAGAGCTTGCCCTGCGCGACCTCCATAGTTTCATTTTTGTAAGCGGGCTCGCTTCTGGCTGCCAAAGTCTTGTTTTCCGGCAGCTTCGGCGCGCGGCTGCGACCGGCGAATGCCGCTTTGAAGCCGTCAAATATCTTAGAAGGCTCGGTCGCCCCAATGACATAAATCTTAACGCTGGCGGTATTCAAAAGATGCTGCCACGCGCCGTAAATGTCACTCGCGCTGATTTCCTCCGCCATTTCGCGGCTGCCGTATACCGGGATACCGTAGGGCTCGCCCTCACACATGAGCGACTCACATCTGGTTATGGCAAAACGGCGTTTGTTGTTGATTTCCCCCTCGATTTTTTCCAGCAGCAGACGTTTTTCCTGTGCTACCCTGTCGGGAGCAAAGCCGCCTCTTTCAAGCGGGGGATCAAAAAGCATTTCGGTGAGCATACCCCCCGCCTGAGCCGTGACCGCCTCGCCGTTTAAAGTATATTCGTCGTTTAAAACCGTGGCGGTCATACGCAGCAAATGCCGGTCCCCCAGCTTTACCGCCCCCGCTGATATGCCCGCTCCGTAAAGCTCGGCCAGTTTTCGGTTGATGTCGATTATTCTCGGATATGAACGGCTGCCTCTCGTGAGCAAAAATGGTATCATAGCGTGTTTTGAAACGTCTTCAAAGCTCATCGGGGCAATAAGATTGACCGAAATCCGGGTGGTTTTAAAGCGCGGGTTTGAGATATAAATCCCTTCCACTCCGTCGGCCAGCGCCGTTTTCACAATTTGTCCTGACATATGCGGTTCCTCCTGCTCAAAGCTAGCAAATTATTTATATTTATTGTACCATGCTTTACCCTTTTTGAACAGTCCCTAAATAACCATAACCGCCTCATGCTCTCTGGCGTCAAGCGGAATCGACTGCGTGGGCGACCCGTCTACTGTGAGGCCCTTTTTCTCATCCTCAAGCGCCCTCTTCACCGTTATATTCACCGGAGTGAAGGCAACAAACAGCCGTGCCGAATAGCCCTGCCATTCCGACGGAAGCTGCGGGTGCAGCTCGATACACGAGCCCCTGCGGACAATCCCGCACAAATCGCAGACCGCTACCCGGTAATACCAGCCCGAGGCACCGGTGTAAACACTCCAGCCGCCGCGTCCCGTCGCCTCCTCCGCGCCGTATACGTCCGCCGCCAAATAATAAGGCTCGGTTTTATAGATATGCGCCAGCCTTTCGTCAGTACATCTCACGGCGGGGGACAGCATACGCAGCAGCCTGTAGCCTTCATCCGTATTTCCCGCGCGGATCTGCGCCAGAGCCAGCCAAACCGCCGAATGGGTATACTGCCCACCGTTTTCCCTCACTCCCGCCGGATACGCCCTTATATATCCCGGATCATAATCCTTTACAAACGCCGGGGTAAACAGCCGCACTATCTTGTTTTCCTCGTCCACAAGCCGCCGCATAGCGGAGTCCAGCGCGGTGGCCGCCCGTTCCTTGTCCGGCATACTGGACAACACCGCGAACGCCTGAGGCAGCAGGTCAATTTCACATTCGCTGTTCCCCCTGCCGCCCATAGGCCGGCCATCGTCAAAAAACGCGCGGAGATACCACTCGCCGTCCCATGCGTTCGCGTCCACCTCCTTTTTCAGCTTATCCGCCGAAGACAGCAGCTCTCTCGCCGCGTCATGATCCTCCTTGAGCATGGCTATTCCCGCAAACTTTTCATAGGTCATGGCGGCAAACTGGCTGAGCCATACGCTTTCGCCCCTGCCGGCCGCGCCTACATTTGAAAAGCCGTCGTTCCAGTCCCCGTTCCCTATAAGCGCCAGGCCGTGCCCGCCCAAGGACAATCGCCTTGCCGCACGCAGGCAGTGCTCGTAAAGACTGCCGGTCTCGCTCGAAACGTCCGGGGTAAAATACCGCTCGGATTCATGCTCCGCAAGCTCTTTAGCCTGCAAGAATGCCACCTGCTCCTCCAGCACCCCGGTATCCCCCGTGGTCTGGACATATTCGGCGACCGTGAAGGGCAGCCACAGCATATCGTCGCTGCACCGCGTGCGCACCCCCGCATGTCCGGACGGCAGCTCGTGCCACCAGTGCAATACGTCCCCCTCGGTAAACTGATGCGCGGCGCAGCGCAGAAGATGCGCCCTTGTCGCGGCGGGATTAAACTGCAGCTGCGCGTAAGAGTCCTGCAGCTGATCGCGGAAGCCGTAGGCTCCCCCGCACTGATAAAAGCCGGTGCGCCCAAAAATGCGGGATTTTTCTATTTGATGCGGCAGCCAGGTGTTGACCATATGATTCAGCGCGCCGTCAGGCGTGTTTATCTCAATTTGATTGTATTCGTATTTTGAGGGTGCCGTCTCTTCAGTCTGCTCCGACGCCTGTTCATAGGTCTGTCCAAAGCTTAGATAAAACCAGACCGTCTTTTCCTCCCCCGGTTCAAGCTCCCTCAAAACGCTTATCGCCGCGCAGACGTCCGCTCCCGGTTGTTCGCCGGAAAACTCCCCCGCCAAAAATTTGGGACGGTCACAGCAGCACAAATCCGCCCCGCCTCTCGCGGTGAGCAGCATTGTGCCCGGAAACGCCGTGTTATAGGGGTTGCGCAGCCACAGCTTGCCGTTTTCCCATTTAGTGTGCAGATACCGCGCGCCCCGGCGGTTTACTCCCAGCACCGGCTCGGTATAATAGAACAGCCTGACACCCAGCTTTTTATCGGATGCGCAGCGCAGCGTCACCTCCGCTTTTTTCACCATACCTGTCGGCGGAATACTCACTCTCACCTCGTATTCCAGCTCCCCGCGCTTTCCGCTGTAAACCGCACCGCCCGGGTTGTAGCTTACCGCCGCGCCGTAAATCAGATCAATATAGCTATCGTTTTCCCGAAGCAGCAGCATTTCCCCGCGATTGTCTGTCCGGCTGTCATTGTACCAGGGGGTCAGCTTGTTTTCTCTCGCGTTGCCCGCCCAAGTATAGCCCAAAGCCTGGTCGGAGACCAGCGTCCCGAAATCTTCGTTCGCAAGAATATGGCACCATGGCATTTCAGGCGCCGCCGTGACATGGAATTCACCATTTGTAAAAAGCCCGCCCATCACCTTATCTCCTTCGGGCAGCGGCAGGCTTAACCTTTCAGCAGGCAGACAGGGCAGCGGGCGGTACTGCCGCGCCCCGTCCCGCGCCTTTTTTATATTGTGCGGGGCGATATAGCACGCCGCCGATCTCAGTGTTATCTTGACCTGGTCACCCAGCTTCATGCTGTCTATAAAATGGATTCCGGCCTTTTTAAACAAAAGATGCTCGCTTTGGCTCCTTTGCGCCGCCAAACGCAAGACGCCGAGCGCCGGCTGGGAATAATCCCCGCCCTCTTCATAAACTATCGCCAAATCAAACGGGATGCCGCACCGCCTGAGCTTTGAATGCATTCTTATATATGGCTCGACGTTCAAAAGGTCGTTGTCGTCGGTAATTTCCAGCAGCACCAAGGGGTCGTCCCCCGAGATATTCATCCCCCACAGCGCCTGTACTCCCTCGTTGTTTTTTTCGACAGCCACCCGCCNNCCCCCCGCCGCTTCAAGCTGTCCTCAAGCGGGTAATAAAGCGACGGAAGCGTCAAAGCCGCAATGCGGGATTCCAGCCCGCCCTCAAACAACGGCGAGGGTGCGGCTTTTGACACTGGCAGCTGCCCTTCCATGCGGCAGGCCACCAGCGCGCCGAGCGCCGAGTCCC
>DOZQ01000255.1:0-2122 GCA_003517915.1 Oscillospiraceae bacterium
GCTCCTGAAACCGCTCCCCAGCTGACTTTCACTGAAGAGGCGGTTTGATCGCTTAAAGAAATTTTAGGCGCGGCGGGCGCCGAAGGCGGCGGCGCAGACGGAGAGTAACTCAATATATTGCTGCTCGCGGAATATCCTCCTGAATTATATGCCTTAACATAAAAACTGTAGTTCCCACCAACGCTTAATCCCGAGACGGTTACGTTGGTTACGGTTGTAGTCGCATAAAGCGAACTGTTTCGATAAACATAGTATTTTGTGGCCCCTGAAATCGCTCCCCAGCTGACTTTCACTGAAGAGGTGGTTTTATCGCTTAAAGAAATTCTGGGCGCGGCGGGCGCCGGCACAGATGGAGTGTAACTGAGCGTAGTGCTACTGGCGGACAACCCGCTTGTGTTATAAGCCTTAACATTGAAGGTATATTTTGTTCCGGCGGTTAATCCAGAAATGTTAAAGTATTTATCCGATGTGGTTCTCTTAAGAGAACCGTTCACATATACATAGTAGCTAGTGGCTCCCGAAACCGCTGACCAATTGACTCTAACAGAGGATGAGGTTTGATTGCTCAAATAAATGCTTGGCGCCGAGGGAACGCTGGCCGCATAAGCATCGGGAGCAATTTCTAAACTGATCCCGCAAATCATAAGAAACGCCAATAAAAAGGCCAAAACCCGCTTTTTCGAAAAAGTCGTCACTATTATCTCTCCTTTATTTATTGTCTGTAATTACTTTGATAAACCAAGACCTCTTGACATTTTGACATTTGCATAGCCGAATTGTAACCCGCGTTACAAATACTCAGCGGCGTCTTTTACATAACACACTCCTCCTTCAAACTCCTTCAAAATTTCTACAATCTAGTCTTTTTCAGTACTATGATAATTTTCTAAAAACGGGAAGTCAATAAAACAAATGATAATTATTACAATTATCATTTGTTTTGTTTTTTTATTATCAATTATTTATGATATCGTCATTTAAATTAATGCCGCGCTTATGTCTTAAAATGACCCTTGTCACTTTATTTAATGATAAAAGTCACGACGAATATCTTGTTTAAGTCTCTCGTGTTTCGCTGTAATGCTGCATTTTCAAGGCGGTATTGCTTTTTAACACCTCAGTTATTACTCCGAGGAAATGGAGGACTGCGCCGACGCCTATGTCGCCTTCATCATGGAGGTCGTCGAAACGGCAAATAGTCATTCACGAAGCGGTCATGGTGGATAACCCGAAACGCAAAGGNNCATGGAGGTCGTCGAAACGGCAAAGCAGAACTGCCCTGACCCCAAAGTGCTGATTGAGCAGCGGTTGGACTATTCCCGCTGGGTTGAGTCTGGCTTCGGCACGGCAGATGCCATCATTATCGCGGATGGGACGCTCCATGTATGTGACTACNNGATAACCCGAAACGCAAAGGACACCAGACACGCACTCAGGAAGTACACATCTTCCTCAACTGCATAGGAGAATTCGGCATAGAATAATCGGCGGTAACTGTGAGGTTACCGCCGATTATTTCACCTTCAAATTTGTCCTTAATTCAAGTTTGCACAGGCCAGTTGCGGCGAACAGGAACCTACCAGTACGAAAACGACATCTTGTGTTTGACGCCTAGTGAGTTTAACTCGCTGCAATAAGCCGTATCAAGGGTAAAATAAACGCTTCGCACCCTTGACACGGGCATTACAGCGAGTACTTGGGCAATTAGGCGAAATACAAGATATATAATGCGAATGGCCCACGCTTATTCGCCATAATTGGCCTATTTCTATTCGCCGGTCACAAATGTGTTTTCCACAAGCTGCCGTCATCATTCTTACTCCGAGCAAAAAACTTTCTGCGAAGCTCTCGTATGCCGTTAGTATCAACTGAGGAGCAGCTTCTCCAAATCCGATACCGATACATCCATGCGCTTGGAGGTTTGCTCCATCGACATCCCGGAATCAAGGAAACGCCGCACGACCATTTTCAGATTCTCACCGACCTCAATGATATGTCCGTCTAAATCATAAAAATGTATGGCGCGTTGTCCCCAGGGCGCTTCTCCGGCTTCACCGCTTCCCAAATATCGGATGTCGTTGCGCTTCTTTAACTTTGTGATAAAGCCGTCAAAATCATCTTC
>DOZQ01000255.1:2230-3127 GCA_003517915.1 Oscillospiraceae bacterium
ATAAAACGCTTTGGAAAGGTTCACGTCTTTCACCGCGATACATACGCCCTGATATTTCATTTATGCTGCCTCCAATATTTCAGTTTTCATCGCCAGACGGCAGGGATTGCATGAGTGCAAAGAAGTGTTCCGCTTTGCCGGTGCTGAAATAATTATACCAAGCTGCCAAAGTGTCTGCTTCAAAAACACCCAAACGCTCAAGGATTTGCTTCGCCCACAACAAACCGCCGGTGCAACCTGCGGTGATAAGGTTATTATCAGCTACAGCAGGCTCGTCCACATAAAAGCCTTGTCCTTTGTAGCCGGGACAAAACATATCAAGAAATCCCACCCCGTTGCTGGTATGCGGGCGATTATCCAGTAGCCCGACGCCTGCCAGCGCGGTAGTGGCTGCGCAAATCGCACCCACAGTTGCGCCTATAGAGAGAAAAGCTCCTGCTTTTTCGATGATAGCGCTGTGCTTCGGATCGCTCCATGTGTCCGCGCCCGGCAAGAGCAGCACACTTGTTTTGCTCACTACTATATCATCAATTATGCAATCGGGTGCTATTGTCACGCCTCCCATCGTTTTGATTGGATCTTTAGAATAGCTGAGTGTTTTGAGCGATATGTTTGGCACGTCCTTTTTGAAGAACCTGCCGGAATTAAGCTCGGCGGTAACGAAACCCAACTCCCAATCGGCTAAAGTATCCAGAACATAAACGTAAATGTTATACATAGAATCTCCTCCATTATTTAGTACCCACTCTCTGCATTGCTCAATGCGCTTGCCGTTGTCGCCTTGCTCTTTATCGTAGGCAAACTGATTCAGCAGTTCGCAAGGAAATTCTCCGCATTTTCCGCAATGTGCAAGCCCCTTGCTTTCGCAGCAGTTTTTCACAGGGCAGGAATCGCCCC
>DOZQ01000113.1:0-134 GCA_003517915.1 Oscillospiraceae bacterium
TGGTGGTTTAATCTATTCAATTAATCTTTAAGCAGCGCATACATGCAAGAGTCTGCTATTACACCGTTTTTAAAAATGCTGCTTTTTAATATCCCTTCAAGCGTAAATCCCGCTTTTTCGAGCACCCTGCGGGA
>DOZQ01000113.1:210-13212 GCA_003517915.1 Oscillospiraceae bacterium
GGCTCGCCCAGCCAATATCCCAGCTCGGCGCTTTTTTTGTAGATGTTGGTACCTGCGAAAATGCCTATGCTGCCGGCAGGCAGACCGTCTAAAATTATCGCGCGGCAAAACTGTCCTTTTTCCTCTTTTTCGGTACAGCCTCGGATGTACTCCAGCGCGTCCTTTTCGGTATACGGAAACGGGAAGCCGTCTCTGAGGTTATCCCCGATTTTCTTATTATTCGCGTACACGGCGATTTCTCCCGCGAATTCCTCGCGCCACTTTGCCAACTGCATTTTCATGAGATTTTCCTCCCTGCTTTCTGTTATACTGCGGTAAACTGACTGTTATATAGCCCCTCGTAAAATCCGTTTCTACTCATCAGCTCATCATGTGTTCCCTGCTCGACGACCCGCCCTTCGTTCATAATCAGAATCAGATCTGATTCCCTTATAGTCGAAAGCCTGTGCGCTATTACAAAACAGGTCTTGTCTTTCATCATTTTCAAAAACGCCTTAGATATCCGGCTTTCGGTCAGCGTGTCAACGTTGCTGGTCGCTTCGTCGAGAATCAGCATCGGGGCGTCTTTCAGCATTGCCCGGGCAATAGTCAAAAGCTGCCTTTCTCCCGCCGAAAGATTTTCTCCCTCTTCGGATATCACAGTTTCGTAGCCTTTTTCAAGTCTTTTTATAAACCCGTGGGCGCCCGCCGCCTTAGCGGCGGCCACAACCTCCTCATGAGCTGCATCCGGCTTGCCGTATGCGATATTTTCTTCTACAGTACCTTCAAACAGCCAGGTGTCCTGCAAAACCATAGAAAACTGCCGCCGCAAATCATCCCTTTCGCACTTAAAAATATCCCTGCCGTCTATAAGGATCTGTCCCGCCCCAGTATCATAAAACCGCATTAGCAGATTTACCAGCGTGGTTTTCCCCGAACCGGTCGGGCCGACCACCGCCACCCGCTCCCCGGGACGAACCCGGATGCTTAAATCCTTTATAAGCGGCCTGTCCTTTGAATATGAAAACTCGACATTTTTGAACTCCACCTCTCCCTTTGCCTGCCCGAGTTTTTCCTCCGCTAAATCGGGCGGCTGCGGCGACTCGTCGATCAGCTCAAAAATCCGGCGCGCGGCGGCCGCGGCGGCAAGTATCTGGGTCGTGACGGCCGTGAAATTATTAAACGGGCGCTCGAACTGAGCCGCATATAAAATCAGGCTGGAAATACCGCCGGCACTGAGCTGTGAGATTAGCCCGCCTACCAAACCGACCGAGATATAGGCAAGATTGCCCACAAATCTTGTTGTCGGGTTGCTCAGCGAGGACACAAACTGAGCTTTCTGCCCGGCCTCGCGGAGCTGTTCGCTTATTTCGTCAAATTCTCCCTGTACCTGCTCCTCCATAGAAAAAGCCTTTACGGTTTTTGCACCGGCAACATACTCCTGCGTATATCCTGTTAAGCTGCCTGTAAGCCGCTGCTGGTTTTTAAAATACTTGCCCGTGAAAACCGTAACCGAAGCGGCAACGGCAAAGGTAAGCAGGCTCACAAGCACGACCGCAAGGGTGACCGCCCCGTCGATTCTCAGCATAAAAATCAGCGCTCCCGCGACGGTGACTATGCCAAGAAAAAGCTGTGTTATACCTTGGAGCAAGCCCTCGGCAAGCATATCCGCGTCGTTTATAAACCGGCTTATCACATCTCCGTGCGAATGGCTGTCATAATATGAAACAGGTAAATCCGTTAATTTTTCAAACGCGTCGGCGCGTATTCTTTTCACAATCCGGTTCGCGGTTTTAACCGAAAGCGCGTAAACCGCCGCGCTTGTAAGCGTGTGTAATGCCAGCATAGACGCAAGCAACAAAAGAAGATGTGCCAGACCCGAAAAATCCACACTGCCGTCACTCAGATAAAAATCCACCGCCCGGCCCAGCAGATACGGCGAGATTATATCAATGACACCCGCCGTAAGAGCACACAAAAACAGCAGGAAAAGGCGTCCTTTTTCCCGCCCGGCATATATTGTCAGTCTCGCCGCGGTTTTTTTTCGCAATGTCTATCCTCCCTATTTTGCATATGATAAATCTCTTTGTAAATTCCGCAGGTTTCAAGCAGTTCCTCATGCGTTCCAAAACCGGCGGCGCGACCCTCGTCCAGCACCAGAATGCGGCCGGCGGCGCGCACCGACGAAATCCTTTGGGATATGATTATCATCGCCGGCCTGTTTTTCTCACTGTAAAGCGCTTTATAAAGCGCCGCCTCGGTGGCGTAATCCAGTGCCGACCCCGCGTCGTCCAGAATAAGCAGCGCAGGCTTTCGCACCAGTGCCCTTGCTATCGCGAGCCGCTGGCGCTGTCCCCCCGAAAGATTCCGTCCGCCGCGCTCGACCGGCGCACCGTATTGTTCACGCTTTTTCTCAATAAATTCAGCGGCCTGCGCCACAGCGCAGGCTTTCTTTATTTCCCCGGTCGACGCGCCCGGATTTCCGAAACGTATATTGGACTCTATAGTCCCGGTAAACAAGCGCGTTGTCTGCTCCGCCACCCCGATTTTATCCCTGAGCTCCGACAGCCTATAATCCTTTACGTCCCTGCCCAAAAATTCCACGCGCCCCCGTGAAGGATCATAAAAGCGCGGAATAAGCTTGACAAGCGTCGATTTGCCCGAGCCGGTCAGGCCTATAATCCCCATCGACTCGCCCGGCATCAAAGCAAAGCTTATATCTTTAAGCGCCATTTCCCCGCTGCCCGAATAGGAAAATCCGACGCCCGAGAAACTCACAACAGGGGCATTTTTCGCGGCCCGCTCACTTCGCATGGGAGTAAGCTCCATCTCACGCAAATCCGGCTCGGAGGAAAGTATCTCACCAATACGGCCTAACGAGGCATGAGCGCGCGTAAACAAAACAATCAGATTGGCCGAAACTATAAGCACGTTTAAAATCTGCGCTATATAATTGATAAAGGCGATAATCTCGCCCTGTGTCATCTCTCCCGACTGAAAGCGAAATCCTCCGAACCAGATAACCGCTATAATCGCGCCGTTCATAATAAGCATGGTCGCGGGACTGAGCATGGCGGAGATGATACCCACGCGGTCGGCTCCCGCCGCGAATTCATCGCTTTGGCAAAAAAAACGTTTTTTCTCATCATTCGTTTTGACAAACGCGCGGATAACCCGCACCCCCGAGAGATTTTCCCGCAAAATGCCCGAAAGCCTGTCCAGCTTTTCCTGCTGCTTTTTATACAGCGGGATGCTCACGCGCATTATAACAAAAATTATCAGCGCGAACAGCGGCATAGCCGCCAGAATCACCAGCGCAAGCTCAGCGTCTAGCATAAAGGCCGCTATAACGCTGCCTATGCAGATAAGCGGCGCGCGGATTATCAGTCGGATAAACATAGATACCGCGTTTTGCAACTGTGTCACGTCGTTAATTATCCTGGTGGAAAGAGTATCCGCTCCGAAACGGTCAAGCCGCGCGAATGAAAGCCGTCCGACACGCGAAAACAAAGCGCTTCGCAGCCTCTTGCCGAAGCCCTGACTCGCCACCGCCGCCGAATATTGGCAGATCACTGCGCTTATAAGCCCCACCGAGATTATAAGCACCATAAGCAGCCCGGTATTTTTGATAACACCCCGGTCGCCCGCAATAATCCCGCCGTCTATAATCCGGGCCATATAAAACGGCAACGTGAGCTCCAGCGCCGCCTCTATAAGCTTAGACACAGGTCCTGCCACAAACTGTTTTTTATACGGTTTTAAATAAGGCAGCAGATATTTCATCCGGTGTTTCCTCAAATATATCATTACGTAAGTCCAGTCTTTGCTTACTTATTATGCCAACAATTGAGCGAATAATATAAATCCTACGTTTAAGCGCAAGCATAATGCCGCTTTATTAATATTATCATTCATATCTATTAAATGCAATTAAATATGCCCGTACACACCGAAATCAATTTTGGACTACTATAATCCCTAAATTTTCAATTTAAATGTTTATAATTTGTAAGTATCCTTCCAAATTCCGCTTGAAAATCACGTCATAATTTTATATACTTAAAAAAGAGGCCGGTGTGCCTTAGAAATTTGGTCTGAAAATAAAGGAGGAGTATTATGGAGCGGCTTTTTAAACTTAAACAAAGCGGCAGCAATGTGCGCACCGAAATCATCGCGGGCGTAACCACCTTTTTTACCATGGCGTATATCATGTTTGTCAACCCGAACATCTTGTCAACCACAGGTATGAACTGGAACGGCGTGTTTGTGGCCACAATCTTGGCGGCGGTCATCGGCACGCTGGTTATGGGCTTTGTGGCGAACGTCCCCTACGCCCAGGCGGCGGGCATGGGTCTCAACGCGTTTTTTGCTTACACGGTGTGCGGCGCACTGGAATTTACCTGGCAGCAGGCTTTGACCATGGTGTTTATCTGCGGTATTATAAACGTCCTGATCACGGTCACCAAGGTGCGTAAAATCATCATAAAATCCATTCCGCTTTCGCTTCAAAGCGCGATAGGCGGCGCAATTGGTTTGTTCATCGCTTATATCGGCCTTAAAAGCGGCGGATTTTTCAGCTTCACGGCAGATCCGGGCACTTTTATCAATCTCCCCAGCGGCGGTATCGTGGCCGACAGCTCTATTATCCCGGCACTTGCCGACTTTAACACCACCGGCATAATACTCGCCCTTATAGGCCTTGTCATCACGGTGGCACTTATCACCCTAAAGGTAAAGGGCGCCATCCTCATAGGGATTATCGCCACCACAATAATCGGCATTCCCATGGGAATAGTCAGTGTTCCCGATATCAAGGCTTGGTTCGATACCTCGGCAGTGGGCGATATAACCCAAACCGCCTTCAAGCTGGATTTCGCGGGCATTTTCGGTGATCAGGCTAAAATCATCCCGGCGATTATAACTATTTTCGCCTTCAGCCTGTCAGATACCTTTGATACAATAGGCACATTTATCGGCACCGGTCGCGTCAGCGGTATCTTCGATAAGGACGACGAAAAAGCGCTGAGTGAGGGCAAGGGATTTAAATCCAAGATGGACAGGGCTCTGTTTGCCGACGCGACTGCCACCTCGGTAGGCGCGCTGCTCGGCACTTCCAACACCACCACCTATGTGGAAAGCTCGGCCGGTATTGCCGCCGGCGGGCGGACAGGCCTCACCTCGGTGGTCGTGGCGGTTTTGTTTTTAATCTGCCTGCCGTTTTCCGCCGTGTTCGGCATGGTACCCGCACAGGCTACCTCCGCCGCGCTTATCGTTGTTGGCGTTATGATGGCCGCATCGTTTAAGGACGTGGGATGGAGCAGCTTTGAGGTTGCGGCTCCGGCCTTTTTAACCGTCGCTATCATGGTGCTTGGCTACAGCATTTCTTACGGCATCGCGGCCGGATTCATATTCTACTGCCTTATTAAGCTCTTTTCCGGTAAGCCGAGGGAGGTTCATCCCATTATTTACGGCGCATCGATTTTATTTATTATAAACTTTGTGTTAATGGCGCTGGGCACCATTTAGAAAAATCACGGACAATAGTCCCAATAATAATCCACCGGCTAAGCCGGTGGATTATTATTTAGCATATCAAGCTTGAACTCCTAAATAATCAGGGTTATAATACAATTTATACAAATATGAAAAATGCACAGATGTAAATAGGGGGAGTGATGGGTGTGCTTTTTGAAGGCAAGCATGCCGTTGTAACCGGAGGTGCGAACGGGATAGGACGCTGTATTGCCGAAGCGTTCCTGAATGAGGGCGCTGACGTTATCGTTATCGACACGGATGAAAGCGCGGGCGAAAACCTGAGGAATCGGTTTGCCCGGCTGCTGTTTTTCCCCGGCAACATAGCGGAAAAGGCCGTGCTGGAGCGCTTTGCCGATTATATAGGCCAACCGGTAGACTGTTTGATCAACAACGCCTGCGTCAGCCGCCGAGGATTGCTGTCCGGCTGCTCATATGAGGATTTTGAGTATGTACAGCGTGTGGGCGTGACCGCTCCCTATTATCTGACAGGCCTTCTGCTCACGAAAAACCTGTTTGCGCCAAACGCCTCGATTGTCAATATCGCCTCGACCCGGGTCTGCCAGTCTCAGCCGGATACCGAGAGCTACTCGGCGGCCAAGGGCGGGATATCCGCGCTGACACACGCGATGGCGGTCAGTCTGGCAGGAAAAGCGCGTGTGAATTCTATAAGTCCGGGATGGATTGAAACCGCCGCCTACCGCGACGAAACGGTGCCGCCGGAGCACACAAAGCAGGACAGGCGCCAGCATCCGGCTGGACGAGTGGGAACACCGGAGGATATTGCCGCTATGGTTTTGTATCTTTGCGGCGACCAGGCGGGATTTATCACCGGGGAAAATATCACGGTGGACGGCGGCATGAGCCGACTGATGATCTATCATAATGACCACGGCTGGAGTCTGGATATCAAATAAGTGGAGGGAGCGGGCGAGCGATGATACTGGAAACCCCAAGGCTGATCCTGCGTGAAATGACCGAGGCCGATTTCCCGTTACTCTGCAGGCATTTGCAGGACGAAGAGGTCATGTACGCCTATGAGCGTCCGTTCAGCGACGCCGATGTTTGGGAAGGAATTCACAAGCAGTTTCAAAGATATAAAGAGTGTGGTTTCGGTGTTTGGGCGGTGATCCTGAAAGAAAGCGGCGAATTGATCGGCCAGTGCGGGCTTTCAATGCAGCCATGTGAAGAAAGGGAGCTGCTTGAGATAGGCTACATATTTCAAAAAGAACATTGGCACAAGGGCTACGCTAGCGAGGCGGCAATCGCCTGCCGAAACTATGCGTTTGACAAATTAGGCGCCGATGAGGTTTTTTCTTTAATCAGGGATACCAATACCGCGTCGCAGAATGTCGCTAAACGAAACGGGATGAGTGTTCGCGGTACATATATAAAGCATTACCGGGGAATAGATATGCCTCACCTCATATTTTCGGTGAGGCGCGCACCCGATTGACCGAGGCATTTGTTTCGCGTGTGCACGAATGAAAATCGTGTAGATTACCATTCCGGATCTCATTTCCCGCTCTTCTGTGGTTTTCCGTCAAACCCCAAGTTCCTATGCTTCGCTGATTACGCGGCGGGGAACACACGGGGCTTGTCGCGTATCTCCGTGCCGCCGTCGAGGCGGAAAACAAGGAGCGCCTTAATCTCTAACTTGAACTTGCCGATCACCGTGGCTGCTTAACCTATTTCAAAATAATAGAAATTATTCAAGAAAATAATTATTAAAAATGCATATTTCTACGGCTTCGGTGAGTTTTTGCCGAGGCTTTTTTGCGTACAAACTAAGAGAAAGGTACAAGCTTGCCGAATTCTACCGTACAAGTAGATTCACATATACATTTCTTACAGAAATTTATGTGAGGTGATACGTTTTGCTTGCAAATGACAATTTTCAAAGGATATCTCAAAACAATGAAGTCAGCAGGGAGAGTCTTGTTAACATAGAAGATGTGCAAATAGATCAATCACTTCCGATTATACAGCGTATGGAAGAATATTTGGCGCAGGTCAAAAACCCATATCATTTCTTGTGCGGAGACACACCTGTAAAAATTTCTTTTTTATCAACGGGAAAGTCTTTATCTGAAAAATTGGCAGAGCATTTTATTCGAAAAAAATCCGAGTAAAACAGGACCTTAAGTTTGGTGAGTATAGAGCGGGAAAGGGTTCAATATGGCACGTATCAGAAAGTCTATTCAAAACAAGACAAAAACACATTGGAAAGTAGCCTTGTACATAAGGCTGTCAAAGGAGGACGGTAATGATGAAAGTCTCAGTGTGGCCAATCAGCGGAAAATATTGATCGATTATCTGCAAATCAGTTTGAGCGATGAGGACTATTCTCTAATTGACACTTATATTGACGACGGCTTGACTGGTACCGACACCAACCGAGAAAACTTTATGAGAATGAAACAGGATATAATTAACGGGCGGGTAAATTGCGTTATTGTAAAATCCCTTGCACGTGCTTTCCGCAATCTTGCCGATCAGCAGAAGTTTTTAGAGGAATTTCTGCCGCTGCATAAGGCTCGCTTTATAAGCTTGGGTACACCTTTTATTGATACCTACGTAAATCCGAGCGCGGTAAGTGGTTTTGAAGTACCTATTCGAGGTATGTTTAACGAGCAGTTTGCCGCCGCTACGAGCGAAGAAATCCGCAAAACATTCAACATGAAACGTTCTCGCGGTGAGTTTATCGGTTCTTTCGCTCCCTACGGATATATGAAAGACCCCGATAACAAAAACAGACTGATGATTGATGAGGAAGCCGCTCCTGTCATAAGAGATATCTTTAACTGGTATCTATACGGCTTAGGCGGAGATAACGCTGACGGAAGTCTCAGTATCAACGGCATAGCGAGGGAATTAAATGAACGTGGCATTGCCAGCCCTATTCAGTACAAACGGCAAAAAGGATTTAAGTATCAAAATCCTAACAGCCGGTTTAAGCAGGGTATTTGGACTCCCACAACGATTGCCGCTATTTTAAAAAATCGTATGTATATCGGTTGTATGGTGCAGGGCAGATACAAGGTGATTAGCTATAAAATTCACAAGCAGATAAAAACGCCTGAGGATGAATGGTTTACCAAAGAAGGCACTCATGAAGCTATTATCAGCGCACAGTTATTCGATAAGGTACAAAAACGACTGCTTAGGGATACTCGTACCGCGCCAGGCAAGAAAACGGTTCACCTGTTTTCGGGTTTCCTCAGATGCTCGGACTGCGGCAGGGCGCTGCATCGAAAATCCAGCAAAGGAAATATATACTATTATTGCAGAATCAGCAAACAGGCGCAGAAAATCTGTATGCCCCGGTCAATTGTCGGGACAAAGCTCGCCAAAGCTGTTCTTGCCGCCTTACAAATTCAGGTATCATTAGTGGAAGATCTAGGGCAGGTCATAGACAAAATCAATCGTGCACCCGCTTGTGTAAACCAAGCCGCACGACTGGATGCTTCGCGAAAAAAGCAAGAGCAGGAACTTTTAAGGCTGATCGGAATTTCTGATTCACTCTACACCGACTGGAAATCCGAGGTTATAAGCAAAGACGAATACCTGCGGATAAAAACGGAATACAAAAGCCGGATTGAGCAATTAAGCACCGCTATAGAGAAAATTCAATCTGAGCGGCAGTTGATGTCACAAGGGATTAATAGGGGGAGTTCCTATTTTAAGGATTTTCAGAGACGGCGAAATATCGTAAGCTTAAACCACGAAATATTAGTGGATTTAGTGGATGTGATTACCGTTCATCGTGATGGCACAGTCGGGATTGAGTTTAATTTTCCTGACCCGCACCGGCGCATTCTTGAATTTATCGAAAGCAAACAGTAAATAACTGTGAAGCATTTTTTCAAAGACTATTGGGTGTGCATAAACGTATGGCACTGTAGCGCCTGTGGGTCCTGTCGCTCCTGTGCAGCATGGGCCGGTAGCACCTGTCGCACCAGTAGCACCAGTAGCACCTGTCGCGCCGGTAGCTCCAGTGGCTCCAGTCATGCTGGCAGAGCCTGCGGGGCCGGTCGCTCCAGTTGCACCGGTAGCACCTGTCGCACCTCTATTAAAAGGAAAACCGTCTGCCTTTTTATTAGCGTCTGTTAAACCGCTTTGGGTTCGGTATTGATTGCAACATACTCAGCTATACGGTGCAGTTCATCGGAAAAATTGAATTTCACGCATATGTTGCCATTCTCATAAACCTTAATCTGTTCCACAAGCTCCACCAAAATGTCCCGTGTCAATTTGTCTATACCCTTGTATTGCCGGAATGTGGATAAGAACGGGTTTTCAATATCGATGCCTTTTTCAAGCTCTGCCTGTTCCGCTTTGAGTGTTGAGATAATCCGCGTAAGCTCCTCTGCCTGACTGTCATAGTCCTCCCGCATGTGGCGATAATCCATGTGGGAGATTTCGCCCTCTTTCCAGTCCTGCCAAACCGCCTGTTTGTATCGCGTGATCTTTACCAGTTCCTTTTCCTTTTGTTCTAAGGCGGCTTGTAGCTTCGCTGATTGGCTTTTGGCCAAAGGTTCTTGGTTGATGTAGGCGATTGTGTTAGAGTAATGAACCGCCAAGTAAACTTGCTGCCTGACTGCGTATAAGACCGCCGCTTCTAACAGTTCATGCTTGATAGAATGCTTTGTGCAAGCCGTTTTTGATTGGTCTTTGTAGGTACGGCAGAAATAGTAAACAAAACCTTTGACTGTACTCCGGGCCATTGCTTTGCCGCAATCCTGACAGCGCAGAAAGCCGCTGAACAGATAGAGCTTTTTTTGCTGCGGACCGGTTCGCGTGTCCCTCATAAGCAGCGCCTGCACTTTTTCAAAGATTGGCCGCTCGATGATCGGTTCGTGCGTGTTCTCCACGATATACCACTCGTCCTCCGGCACTCTCTCCTGCACATGGATTTTGTAGCTTTTCTTGCGGTAGCGGCCCTGTATCATATCGCCGCAGTACATGCGGTTTTTTAGCACAGAGGTAACTGAGGTTGCCGTCCATAACGGTTTTTTCGCCGGGTCAAGGCTCGGATTTGTGTATTTAAGCCCTTGAACCTCCCGCTTGTATGCCGCCGGACACAAAACGCCGTGTTCATTCAAGGTATGTACGATTGCGTTTTTGCTCATGCCATCTAAAAACATGGTGTAAATATCGCGAACAACGGCGGCGGCGGGTTCGTCAATCACCAATGCGTTTTTGTCCTCTGGGTGTTTCAGATAACCGAACGGAGCAAAGGAACCGATATGCTCGCCGTTTACCCGCTTCATGTCAAACACCGCTCGAACCTTGTCGGAGGTTTCGGCGCAATGGTTTTCGTTCATTACGCCCTGTATCGGCACCGCGATACTCCGCATATTGCGCGGGTCTTTGTAGCTGTCTAGCGTTTGATGATACAACGATATAAAGCGTACATTGTGGCGGGGGAAGTAGTCATCCAAATAATAGCCCTGATCGCCATAGTTGCGGAAGGAACGGGCAAGGTCTTTTACGGCTACGCAATTCATCTTGCCTGCTTCAATATAGGTCAGCATGTTTTGAAAATCTTCCCGTTCCTCGTCCGTTGTTCCGGAAATGCCATCGTCAATAAAGACTTTGACTATCTCGTAAATATCACCATCGTCCAGAGCGGCAAAATGCGCTCTCAAAATCTTTTCCTGATTCTTTACGCTTTCGGAATCGTCCTGTCTTAACAGGCGTTCATCTTCCTTTGATAAGCGGATGTACAGACCTACACGCCATGTTTTCCCCTGTCTTATGAAAGCTGTAGCCTGCGAGTAGTTAATACGGCTTTTCCGCGCCATAGCGGCCTCCTTCCCTTCGCACTACACCTATATTATAACTCTGCGGACAGGTGCGAACAATGTTGTCTCGGGTTTGGAAAGCCGCGCTACAAGCCGCTTTTCTTGCGTTTGAGGAAATTGGAAAACACAGTTTGTAAGTCAAGAGCATTATTGGAAAATTCCAGTTTAACGCCCATATCGCCCACGCGGAAGCAATAGGGGTTCTTTACCGATGATATTACCAGCGCCGCTCTCTGCTCCTGCGGTGCGTCGTTATCGAATGTAAAGCCGCTAACGTCAACCAATTCATCCCTGTCAACCGTGTTCATATCAACCGACATAAAATCGTCTATCATTTCTGGAGTAAACATAAATCATGCACCTCCTCTGCACGATTTAAGCATATGCACTTTCCTGATTGTCCTATGAGGAAACACATAGAGGCATACAAGAGAACAAATTGTCCCGTAGTATCGAACGCAGGAGCAATAGGCTCTTTGTATGTCAGAAATCCCATTTTATTTAAAAGCTCCATGCTAAGCGGTACTTCGACCTGAACGGCATTTGTCGCGGTCGTGTTAAAAGCGGGAGCAATAGGCCCTTTGTACGTGATCAATTTACTGACATCGCCTTTATAATACTCATTCAACACGTCCCAAACGTCTGACTTAAGCCGTCCATCAGGCAGGTTACGGATCGCGTCTGGCAATTCGCTGAAATCACGGGTCACGGTATATCTATGGTATTCGTTCGGGTTTTCAACTTGTGGCAAGGAACGTGAATCGAAGGGATAAGATGATCCATCTTCTATAGGTGAAACATATCTGCCCTCATTATCTCCAAAGCGATCCCAACTGTCTCCGACTTTAGGTGAATATTTCACATCAATCATTAAAGTCAGGTAAAATATTGACAGAAAGAGCCATTTTTTTCTACCAAATTTAATATCAACAGATTTGGTTGTTCGCATGGAATCCAGCAAATATTTACAGGCGTTTTCTTCTGTAAATATTTGCTTCATTTCTGTTATATGTCCTCTCTCCTATAGTATAAATTTTCCAATCACCATTTTTATTACAATAAATTCCCGAGATTTCCGCTCCTCCAGCATAAGACATTGCTAATGGATTATTTTCACTCGGATCACCAATTTTAAAACAAGTGTAATAGTGTAATTCTTCTTTTTTTATAATTGTGATAAGTTCTCTGATACTCATTTCACTACACTCACCACCAGTTTTCTGGATGGATAATTTTAGGATTTTTTCCTCCAATGATATTCTTTTGAGAGCGCTTTTTTACGCCTCAAAGTCTCCAATAAATCTAGGCACGCCTCTTCTTCGGTGAATGTGAGGGGTTCCCCTTTATTTTTCGCTATACGTATACCGCCGCGATCACTTGTAAAAAAGGCTCATGTTCTTTCCCGAATGTTTCAATCTCTGTCCATTCATTCGCATTCGCCAGCATCGCGAGAAATACCAAGCCTATAACGTCGCTCATTTTGTGCAGAACTTTTTTCTCTTGGCGGTTGTCTGTCACCATGTTGAGATACTTCAGCAGATTTTCCATCTTTCTCAGCCCCTTTGGACTGATTATATCACACTTCTTGCGTTATGTTAACCACTTGTTCATTTCTTGTTAACTCATGCGTTTGGCGTGATAAAATGAAACAGGAGTGGCTCAATAGCGTCTTTTGTGATATAAT
>DOZQ01000232.1 GCA_003517915.1 Oscillospiraceae bacterium
ATGTTTACCGCAAAAGAAGCCTTCGGCAGCGACGCGTCGGCACTCTTTAATCATCTGACCGGTTATTCTTTGGCTCCGAAATATCAAAAATTTATCGTTGCCCCCACTGGCATCCGTGATTTTTTCAACGGTATGGTCGAAACCGAGATTAAAAACGCCGAGAACGGCTTGCCCAGCGGCATCACTCTAAAGGTCAACTCGGTGCTCGACGCGGGTATTATAAGAACGCTTTACGCCGCTTCAAACGCGGGGGTCAAAATCAAAATGATCGTCCGTGGTATTTGCAGCCTGATTCCCGAAATTCCCGGATTTTCCGAGAATATTGAAATAATAAGCATCGTCGGGCAGCTGCTTGAGCATTCCCGCATTTTCGTGTTTGAAAACGGCGGCGACAAAAAATACTTTTTGGGCAGCGCCGATTTGATGCCCCGCAACATAGAGCGGCGGGTCGAGCTTATCTTCCCGGTGGAGGACAGCGATATCAAGGCGCGGCTGGACGAGGTGCTGCTTTTGCAGCTTGAGGACACCGTAAACGCCCGTGAAAAAAGCGGGGACGACAGCTATTCCCTGCTGATACCCCCGGCGGGAGAAGCTCCCCTTAATTCTCAGGAGGAATGCTCGCTTAGAGCGCTTCGGGCAATTCAGAATTTAGAGCAGATTGAAAAATAATCGGAAGGAAGCTTGAAATCCATGAAAAAAATCGGAATGCTGACCAGCGGAGGAGACTGTCAGGGTCTTAACGCCGCACTTCGCGGAGTGGGCAAAACCCTGTATAACCATTACGGTCAGGAGGTGCAGATTTACGGCATAAGGGACGGCTACCGCGGACTTATCGAAGGCAACTATCATCTTATGAGCCCGCAGGATTTTTCCGGGATACTCACCCGTGGCGGTACGATTTTAGGTACCTCCCGCGAGCCGTTTAAAAAAATTCGCATGGCGGACGAAAACAGCGTGGACAAGGTTGCCTCCATGAAGCTCAACTACAATAAACTGCAGCTCGACTGCCTTGTGGTGCTCGGTGGAAACGGCACCCATAAAACCGCCAACCTGCTCAGAACCGAGGGGCTCAACATAGTTTCGCTCCCCAAAACCATCGACAATGATATCTGGGGCACCGACGTGACCTTTGGGTTTTCAAGCGCGGTGGGCATAGCCACGCAGGTGGTCGACGCAATCCACACCACCGCGACGTCGCACCAGCGGATTTTTATAATCGAAATAATGGGACATAAGGTCGGCTGGATGACCCTTTACGCCGGTATCGGGGGCGGCGCCGACATAATTTTAATCCCCGAAATCCCGTATGACATAGACATAATCGCCTCGGTGCTGGAAAAGCGCAACACCGAGGGCAAGATGTTCTCAATAATCGCGGCGGCAGAGGGAGCTATTTCAAAGCAGGAGGCCGCCATGCCGAAAAAACAGCTTAAATCGGCCCGGGCGGAGATGAAGCATCCGTCGGTCGCTTATCTTATTGCCGATCAGCTCTCGCAGCGCATTAATCAGGAGATCCGCGCGTGCGTACCGGGACATTTTCAGCGGGGCGGCAGTCCGGACGCGGCCGACAAGATATTGACCACCCGCCTCGGTACCGCCGCGGCGGAGCTTATCATAAAAGAACAGTACGGCTATATGGTTGGGGTGAGAAACAACAAAATGGTTCCTGTTGCGCTTCAGGAGGTTGCGGGCAGGCTCAAAGACGTACCGCCCGACTCAGACATTGTACGCGAGGCAAAGCTGTTCGGCATAAGCTTCGGCGACGAGTAATAATCGCTGAATAAATCCGGCGTATTTTACAAACAATAAAACCAATATATGATGTCGGGAGTGTTCATGTATTGGAATTTGTAAAAGCGTTTATTGTCGGCGGGCTTATCTGCGTAATAGGGCAGCTGCTGATAGATTTAACGAAACTCACCCCCGCTAGGATTTTAGTCTTTTTCGTGGTACTCGGCGTCGCGCTTACTGCCGTCGGGCTGTATGAGCCTTTGGTTGACTTTGCCGGAGCCGGGGCGACCGTTCCACTGACCGGCTTCGGCTACGCGCTCGCAAAAGGGGTAGAGACGGCGGTGCGGGAGCACGGGCTTTTGGGCATTATCACGGGAGGGCTGACCGCCTGCGCGGCCGGTGTTACCGCCGTAATTGTGCTGGGATATTTTATTGCCCTAGTCGCAAAACCCGGCGACAAGGCTTAATCCCGCTTGACAGATATAAAAATACGGGGTATAATATTCCCCGCCAAGTGACGCTGAGCATAGTGTGTTCAGCGTAAATATATCGCAAGGGGTGCTGATGTAATTCGGCTGAGATTGGGGCTAATACGTCCCTGACCCACCACCTGATCCGGGTAATGCCGGCGTAGGGACAGCGGAAGGATGATCGCCTTGCGGGCCTTTTGCCGCTTGGCGGTTTTTTGTTTTTTTGCATAGCAAAAAAACAAAATCTAAACGCGCGGTGCTCCCGGCTAAAGCCGGAAGCGCACCGTAGGCGACAAACTTCACGCACCAACTCTTTTACGTTTTTTCGTGGTACACCGCATAGCGCGTGAAGTTTTTGCTATGCAAAAGCATGGCAAAATTGGCCTCGCGGCGCGTTTTGCGCCGCGGTCATGAAATTTATTTTGGAGGTGACTAACTATTAGGAGTCAAGCATTTTTTCAAAAAGGTTAACGCAGAAGAAAAATCGTATAGGAAAGCAAGCCCTCAGAGAGAGCAAATTTTGCACAAAAAAGAGTCCGCTTTCATTAAGGCTTGTAGCGGACGACCAGCCTTTTACGAAAACAGACTACTAACGAGATTTTTCGGGGTCAAACATTTCACCCTTTGTTTCAAGGGTGAAAATTAGGCGAACCAGTTTTTTTGCAACATGGCTAACGGCGACACGATGCGGTTTTCCTTCGTCCATCTTTTTGCGGTAATAGGCAGCGAAAGTTGCGTTGTGCAGTTTAATAGCACGGGCACAATTCATCAGAGCACAGCGCAATTGCGAGGAGCCACG
>DOZQ01000173.1 GCA_003517915.1 Oscillospiraceae bacterium
CCTAAATTCTTTTTAAACTCTCCCCAGGGATCAATATGGATTTATGGATTTTGAGCCGATTTATTACCTCCTTTGTTTTTCATCTCGTGCAAGCTTAATACTACGCCACAATCATTTGGCATATATAGATATTTTATATGTAACAAAAGAACAAAACTTGTGCATTTCATTATAATATATTTTTAAAAAAATCGATATGGATTAATGTCTCATTTATATGGATTTTACGTTCTGATTATTTTTAAATGTCTTATCGCTCCATTTGTATTGCTATTATCCTCCAATAATATTATGTAAATAGCGTATTTGGCAAAAATCTCCTGAAAATCTCTGTGAAATTTTCTATTGACAAAATCGTCCGCCGGGCATACAATAAGAACACGATTGAATAATTGTTCAATCGTATGTTCAAAAGGAGATGTTGATATTATGTCAAAAATCGAGCAATTGACCTGCGACTGCGAAGTGATACATGAGGATGTGGTAAACCGCGTTAAAAGCACCATGCCCGACAGCAGAGATTTTGCCGACCTTGCCGATTTATATAAAATGTTTGCGGACAGCACCCGAGTTCAGATTTTATGGGCGCTTTCCAAAGAGGCTATGTGCGTGTGTGATCTGGCAGTACTTTTGAATATGACAAAATCAGCGATTTCACACCAGCTAAAATCACTCAGGCTTTCCAATCTTGTCAAGAACGACAA
Source organism: Oscillospiraceae bacterium (assembly GCA_003517915.1). Taxonomy (GTDB): domain Bacteria; phylum Bacillota; class Clostridia; order Oscillospirales; family Acutalibacteraceae; genus UBA8129. The sequence continues at coordinate 705 of DOZQ01000173.1, forward strand.
ACAGGGCAAAGTGGTATATTACTCTTTGGCGGACAGCCATGTAAAAGACATTTTTGAAAAAGGCTTTGAGCATATACACGAGTAAATCGGCTACGCCAAGGCGTCCGCTTCGCGTTCGCACACAAGAAGTTCGGTGCAGCATTCCGGATTTTACTCTCTTTTCCATCTTGGATTTTACATGGCTCTTTGTAGCATGGTATGATTGATTTATTGAACAACTATTGTTAAGGAGATTTGCTTTATGGTCAAGGAATTTGAACTAAAAGGCCTTGAGTGCGCCAACTGCGCGGCGAAAATTGAGCATTCGGTAAAAAAACTGCCGGGTATATCCTCAGCGTCGGTAAACCTTTTTACCGCAAGCTTACATGTGGAAACCTCAAACGGCTACAGTGGAGACGTATCAAAAGAAATCAAGGAAATCGTACGCAGATATGAGCCTGACGTCACAGTTACGGATAAAGCCTTACATAAAGTCACAAACGGGCATAAAGATGAACACGGCCACGGCGGTCATCATAACAGTGGGACGCCGCAAATCGTCAGGCTGATTGCAGGCGCCGTATTTTTCGCGGCGGGAATAATCCTCTCGCGGTTTTGGAAAGACGTTCCCTACGCGGGGCTTGCGGCACTGATCTTGAGTTACGTCATACTTGGGGGAGACGTCATATTAAGGGCGGTAAAAAACATATTTCGCGGCAGGCTTTTTGATGAAAACTTTCTTATGAGTATAGCAACCATCGGAGCCTTTGCGCTCGGGGATTATTCCGAGGCTGCAGCCGTAATGCTGTTTTATCAGATGGGCGAATTTCTTCAGGAGCTGGCTGTGCGCCGCTCAAAAAAATCTATTACGTCACTTATGGACATACGTCCCGACTACGCAAATCTGAAAAAGGACGGCGAAATTATCAAAGTACCGCCCGATTCTCTGTCGGCAGGCGATATTATAGTCGTAAAGCCGGGCGAAAAAATCCCTTTGGACGGCGTAGTCATCGAAGGCGAGTCAACGCTCGATACCTCGGCGCTCACAGGCGAATCGGTTCCCAGAAAAGTTAAAGTATCGGACAGTGTTTTATCGGGCTGCATAAATCAAAACGGGGTTTTGAGCGTAGAGGTAACAAAGCCATTTAGCGAATCCACAGCTGTTAAGATCATTGATATGGTCGAAAATTCCTCGAGTAAGAAAGCTCCCACAGAAAACTTTATCACGGTATTTTCGCGGTATTATACTCCCGCCGTGGTTCTGCTCGCTTTGCTTATCGCCGTTATACCCCCGCTTTTTGCTGGAGGACTATGGATGGATTGGATAAAGCGCGGCCTGATTTTTCTTGTGATTTCATGCCCCTGCGCGCTAGTAATATCCATTCCGCTTGGGTTTTTCGGCGGCATCGGCAGAGCCTCAAAAAGGGGTATTCTTATCAAGGGCGGCAATTATTTAGAGGCACTTAATAAGCTGGATATCGTGGTTTTCGACAAGACCGGAACGCTTACAAAGGGCGTGTTTGAAGTGACTGAAATCAAAGCTTCGGCAGGATTTTCACATGGCGAACTTTTGGAATTTGCCGCAGCCGCCGAAGCCTTCTCGAGTCATCCCATCGCTTTATCGATTTTGCAAAAATACGACAAAGAGATAAACAAATCCGATTTGAGCGGGTATGAGGAGATCGCCGGACAGGGCGTAAAGGCAGTTTGTTCCGGCAAGACAATTTTTGCGGGCAACGACAAGCTCATGAAACACCTGAACATCCCCTTTGAAAAGGCCGAAGCTCAGGGAACCGCCGTGTATGTCGCCGTGGATAATATTTTTGCCGGAAGCATTGTAATATCTGATGAAATAAAGCCCGACAGCCAAAAGGCGGTCACACTGCTCAAAGCAAAAGGCGTAAGCAAAGCGGTCATGCTGACCGGGGACAATAATCAAACCGCTAAATCGGTAGCCGAGAAATTAAAGCTTGACGAGGTTTACGGGGAGCTTTTGCCCACTCAGAAGGTAGAAATTGTTGAAAAATTAAGCACGGGGAAGCGCGCGTCGGGCAAGCTGGCGTTTGTAGGCGACGGAATAAACGACGCTCCCGTGCTAGCCCGGGCGGATATCGGCGTAGCAATGGGCGCTCTGGGTTCGGACGCCGCCATAGAGGCCGCCGATATAGTTTTGATGACCGACGAGCCTTCAAAACTCGCGGAGGCTATTGACATCGCAAAATTCACAAAACGTATAGTATGGCAAAATATCATTTTCGCTTTGGGCGTGAAATGCGTCTTTCTTCTGCTCGGCGCGTTTGGTATTACAACCATGTGGGAAGCGGTTTTCGCCGATGTCGGCGTAGCGCTTATCGCCGTTTTGAACGCCATGCGCGTTATGCGTGCGGTTCGGTGAATATGCTCACACAAAAAACTCCGCGTCCCCTGACAAGAAAGGGAACGCGGAGTTTTTAGCGCAGCGTGTCATATTTCAAGCGGCAAATATTATTCCATAAGCTCTCCCCACTCTTCGATACGCTGCGGGTCAGTTTCGTAAAAATCAAGCTGATTCTCAATCTCAAGCGTATCCATATCGGCGGAAATAACCGACATCTGAGAAACGGTGTAGAAGGTGTCGCCCACATAGGTGATACGGCTGATTTCACGCTCATAAGCGTATGGCCCCGCGTCTGCCGCTCTTGCGTCGCTTATAATACCCTTAAAGCTGACTCCTTTGCTTTTATCCACATTCAAAATCAGCGCGCCCGCATCCTCTGTACCCAATTCCATACCGTTCAGCGTTGCGCCGCCGTGAACGCCGTATTGGTAAACGCTGAATGGGATGGCCAAAATCCCTTCGTCTTCAATATAGGTTACCGCCTTGTGATTACCGGCCGCGTAGGTAAAGCAATCCCCTTCTACAAGCAGCTTGCTTGTTTCTTTTGGATTCACAGGATCGCTCACGTCAAAAATCGAGACTTTAAAGCCTGGCGTCACACCGATTTCATCGCCGTCATAGCCTATACCCAGCAGAGTGTTTTCATCCAGCGGATGCATATAGCTCGTAAATCCCGGAATTTTAAGCTGACCCATCACAGATGGCTTTTTGGGATTGGAGAGGTCTATAGCAAACAGCGGATCGACCTGCCTGAAGGTGACCACATATGCCATGTCACCCATAAAACGCACCGACTGAATGACCTCGCCTTTCGCGAGCCCCTCTATTTTGCCCACGATTTTCATCGAAGCGTCCAGTACATAGAGGTTGTTTTCGGTCTCTNNCTGCACCGGCGCGATTTCCTTGGTGATTCCGCCCGGAGCTACATCTTCTATGATTTGAGTTTGCGCCGAAAAATTCTGTTTGGTGGTGGCGATTCTGAAATATTCCCCGTATTCATCCATTGAAAACTGATTTNNNNTCCCCGTTTTTAAGCGAATAACGCAGTATCTCGGTGTTCTCCTCCTGTGGGGAAGTCACATAGAGATGTGAGGCGGTAGCGTAGGTAGCACCGTAGCCCGGCCCCAGCACGGTATGCGACGACGCGGCTCTGTCCCCAACAATATCCAGCCCCGAAACAACCGTGAAGACGCTTTCTGGTTCTTTTACTATTTCAATGCAGTTAGCGGGTATGGGCACAGACTTATCCGACACCGCCGTATCAAGTGTGTGCGGCAGCAGAATCTCCACATCCTCCAGCCTAAGCTCCCCCATATCCTCCGCGTAAAAATAGCCGCTTGTGCTTATAATATATAAGCTGCCGGCGACAAGCCGTGAGGAGATATAGTCCCCGTCCTGTGTGTATTCGCGGCGGATCTTTATATCCGACATGTCGGATATATCATAGACGACGGCGTGAGTTTTGCTTTTTTGGTACATGTTGTAATAAGCCTGCTCTCCGCCCATATCCTCAATGATTTCTTCCATGGGCTTGCCGTTCGTGTCCATCGGCGTGGGCATTTTCTGCCCGATTGTCACAAGCCTGTCTCCGCTGACATACATATCGGTCACATAGTCCAGCTCGTCAACCTCAATACGGCTTTCTACCGAAAGATCTGAGCTTTTAACCACAACAATTTCCTGATTCCCATAGGGAATATTCGTGAGCGTATATATATACTCTCCGTCGTTTTTGACTATATCCGCCTCGTCAACCCCCTGAACCTGCAGATTGGTTTCACCGTGACTTCCCGCAGCGGCGGTTCCCGACACATCGTTTGCAGCCGAATACTGCTTGGCCTCCCCGGACATATCCGCCTCCGGAACCGCCTCCTCGGTCACCATAACCCCGCCATCAGCTTGCATCAATCCGTAACCGCCGGAAGGTCCGAGCTTTTTAATCACGTTATAAACCTCAAGGTAGGAGTCCTCACCGCCCTGTGAAGAAGTGCCTACTCCGTTTTCGGAATCGGTTTCCGCAAGATAGGAGCCATCCCTGTAGATTTGCGTAACTATCACAGAGCCTATAATCAGCGCGAACGCCGCAGCAGCGGCCATAGCTATCTTCAGTATCGAACCGCGCGGCCCAAATCTCCGGAGCTTTGTTTTCGGCCCGGCTTCAATGCGGCGTTTTAAATCGTCAAAATCGGGACTTTCAAGATTCTTCACGGCATTTTGCAGCAAAAGTAAATCTCTTTCCTCATTGCTCATCTCAATATACCTCCTTTTACCCTTTTAGAGGGTCCAGGTCATTTCGGCTTCGGCCTGACTGCCAAGCTTTTTAATCGCGGCCGCGTATTTCCACCGGACGGTACCCTCCGGCAGATTTACTATCTCCGCGATTTCTTTGTGCGCGTAGCCCTGCGCCCTCAGCATGACTATCTCGCGTTCCGACGTACTCAGCACAGAGAACAAAGACCTGAGGGTCAATATGGCTTCGCTGCGGCCGTAAGGATCGTCGCCGTCGCGTATCTCACAGGAAATTTCGGTAAGTATCTCCCTTTTGTGAGAACGCAGATGATTAAGCGCCAGATTGCGGGCAATGCGAAGTATCCATGCCCTGCCCTGGCCGCGCGGCTGATATTCCGGCGCGCCGTAATAAAGCCGCACAAAGGTCTCCTGCGCGAGATCGGCAGCGCAGGCCGTGCTTTTTACCACCGACAAAGTACAGGCAAACACAGAGGAGTACAAATCACTATAGAGCCTTTCAAGCGCATGCATTTCTCCGCGCGCGATAGCCAGAATCAATGCATCATAATCCATTTTGACAACCTCCTCTGTTTATATAAAACATGAGCGTAGAGTTTTGTTGGCGAAAAAAATTATTTTTTTATTTTTATAAAGGAGCGCACCGCGGTGCGCTCCTCAGACTGTCAAAGAACCCCGG
>DOZQ01000015.1 GCA_003517915.1 Oscillospiraceae bacterium
CACATACAATAATCCGAATCGTTTCCATAATTTGATCCCATCCTATTTCGGCAACATTAGGGCGCTGCTCTCAGGTTACGCGTCCTAAAAAGTGAGATAATAGTGATATAACTTGTTTGTAATATCATAACAGCCTTTGTTTTTTAAATTATAACACATCCGCATCGTTTTTTCACCAAAAAAATTATCAAAATATAAAGTTTTTTTCAAAAATACTGGAAACCGCACACTTGGGCGCACGGGAGCACACAACACTGTCATTTATTAAGGTGCGAACCCACTGCGTAAAACCGTAAATTTTTCCGTTTCCGCTTGCATCCCGACCTTTTAGGGGTATAATACTAATATCTCGGAAAAAGGGGGAGCGTGACCCGTGCAGGAAAAACCGTCCGTCTGCATTCTTACCAGCGTACACCGGTCATCCGACGTGCGCATATATCAAAAACAGGCGCGCAGCCTTGCCGGCGCCGGATATCCGGTAACGCTTATCTCCCCCGGCAGTCCGCCGGAGGAACGTTCGGATGTACGGTTCATAGAATTCAAAAAACCGAAAAGCCGTTTTCTGCGCATCCTGCTCTCGCCATTTCAGATACTGCGGCTCGCCCTTGGGCAAAAATCCAAAATCTATCATTTCCACGACCCCGAGCTTATTTTCACCGGCTTTTGCCTTAGACTGCTCAGAAAAAAGGTCATTTACGACGCACACGAGGACGTACCGCGCCAGATTCTCTCAAAGCCTTGGATAAAACCTTTTCTGCGCAGGCTTTTATCTGGGCTGTTTGAATGCTATGAAAACCTTTTTTGCCGGATATTCACGCGGGTAGTCACCGCCACCCCAGAAATCCAGCGCCGGTTTTTGAAGGTGAATAAAAACACCGTGCATGTGGGCAATTATCCTATTTTAAACGAAACCGGCGTATCCGCCGCCGATTACGACAGCCGTCCGGGCTGCTACTGTTACATCGGCGCCGTCTCCCGGGTGCGCGGCATACGCGAGGCGGTGCAGGCGGCGGCGGACATAAAGGCCCCGTTTATTTTGGCCGGGGATTTTGATTCGCCGGCGCTCTATGACGAGATACGCGCCCTGCCCGGCTGGGCGAACACCGATTTCAGGGGCTTTGTCGGCAGACAGGAGGTCGCCGCAATATTGTCCTCGGCGCGCGCGGGTCTCGTCACGCTGCATCCGATTCCCAATTATATGGAGTCGCTGCCGATAAAAATGTTTGAATACATGGCGGCGGGCGTGCCGGTCGTCGCGTCGGATTTTCCTTATTGGCGAAAGATAATAGAAGGCGAAAGCTGCGGCGTCTGTGTCGATCCTTTGGATCCCCCGGCAATAGCGGCGGCGATTGCCTTTATTTTGGACAACCCCGAAAAAGCCCGTGAAATGGGCGAAAACGGGAGGCGGCTCGCGCTTTCAAAATACAACTGGGAAAACGAAAAGCAAAAGCTGCTCGCTATGTATGAGTCGATTTTATCCGGGTGAAATCATAAAAAGGAGGCCGCGCGATGCCCGCGAACAAAACTCTGGACGCCAAGGGCTTTGTCAAAAACCTAGCGGGGTTTTCCATGGGTACATGGATAGGCGCCGTTATAAATTTCGCCGTGGTTCCGCTGGCCACAAGGCTGTACGCCCCCGAACAGCTGGGCAGCATAGAGCTGTTTATAACCACCCTTAATCTTATAGCCATGTTTATCACCCTGGGGCTGGATCAGGCCTATGTGCGCTATTACAACGAGCCGCCCGGAGGCTACACCCACCGCCAGCTTCTGACCCGCTGCGTCACCGGCACGGTTTGTGTCTGGGCGGCGGTTTCGGCGGGAATATTTTTGCTGCGGGATTATATCTCGGTTTACATCGCGAATGTATCCGGCTCTTTTATCGCGGTTATGCTCATAGGTAACCTGCTGGCCACGGCGGTAATACGTTATTTGAATTTGACGTTCAGGATGCAGAACAACATACGCGGCTATACCCTGCAAGCGGTCATGATGGTATTCTTCGGCAAGGTGTTTTATGTCGCCGCCGCGGTTTTTGACTCCACCTACCGGGGCGCGATTCTGGTAAACACCCTGACCATGCTGCCGCTCATGCTTATATACGCGTTTTTGCAGCGGGACAATTTTGACCGCTCCGGCATCCGCCCGAAAAAAGAGGTCGACCTGCCGCTGCTGGGATACGCGCTGCCGCTCATGCCGGTCGCGGTTTTTACCTGGCTGAACGATTCAGCCGCCAAATATTTTATAAAGCTGTTTTCAAAAACCGGCCTGTCGAATGTCGCGATATTCAGCTCCGCCGCAAGACTGACCGCCATTTTGGCGCTTATACAAACCGGCTTCAACACCTACTGGGTTTCGTTCGTCTATCAAAACTATAAATCCGAACAAAATAAAATAAAAAGCATACACGATTATATCTCGGCGCTAATGTTTATTATGGCGGTGGCCATAATCGCCGCCGAGGATATCGTTTTCTTGTTTTTGGGAGAGGGAGTAAGGGGCGGCATGGCCTATTTCCCGTTTCTCATGATAACGCCGGTGCTTTACACCATTTCAGAAACCACCTGCATCGGTATTAATCTTAGCAAGAAAACCCACCTGCACATAATCACCTCGGGGCTGGCGATGGCGGCGAACCTGGGCGTATGCCTGCTGCTCATCCCCCGTTTCGGCGATTTGGGCGGCGCGGTCGCGGTGGGCTGCTCGGGGCTGGTGATGTTTATCACCCGCACCCTGTTCGGCCAGCGCGAATATAAAAGCGTGGCTTCACCCGCTAAAACCGGGCTCTCGACTGCCGTATTTATTGTGTTTTGCTTTTTTTC
>DOZQ01000136.1:0-6900 GCA_003517915.1 Oscillospiraceae bacterium
TACAGCTACGGCGGAGAAACCGCGACGGTCGCCCTGAAATATGCCGGCAGCATCCGCTATGAAGATACCTTGAAGGCAGTGCGAGACGGACTCGGCAACGAGAGTAATGTTCCGCATGGCTGGGGCGATTATTCTTTAGTGCGTTATTCTGGAGGCAGCGCCATTCGCTCTGGTCAGGCGGGCGACACGATCACCGTGAAGTTCTACGGCGCCGGCATCGAGATCATCGGTTACAAGTCATGGTCCAGGGGCATTGTCGACATCACCGTAGACGGCGTCAAAACGACGGTTGATACTTTTGATATGACCTACGACAAAACCTATGGTCAAGCCATCTACGCTGTTTCCGGCCTTAATCCGGGCACCGAGCATACCCTTACAATCAAGGTTACCGGCGATAGGTTTTTCTTGGCCAGCGGCAGCGCTATTGACATCGACGCCTTTGTGGTTACAAAGTAGGGGCGGATTTTATATCCGCATGCTTCAATAAAAAAGAGGGGCTTGTATCAACTGTTTTAAATGGCGTTTTAAAGTGTTTTAAAAACGTATTTTAACGGCTGTTTAATCCTGATTTTAAATTACAAAATATGTAAAAACGGCCGTTTGAGAGGTGTTTTATGCCCCTTAAACGGCCGTTTTTTTGCGTTTTTTTGGATTTTGCGTGTCAATTTTTCGGATTTTGCGTGGCAAGCTTATCCGGAAGCAAAATCGCCGGGATGAAGATTATTTTCGGAGGACAGATAGAAAAATCGCGGGGCAGTAAGATAGTTTTTTCTTTTTTGTGGTGTCGGAAAGCTGTCAATTCGNNCCGAAGTGGTGATATAAAAAACGCTGTCCGGGTTTGTCCATTACCGAACAGCATCGTTTTTTCTTATTGATTTTTATAATAACTTGCTTTATAATGAATCAAACAAAATATCCTCGTGATGTGGAACGGTATTTCAAACATTGATGACTTGTGGGTTGAGTGAGCATTTGGCGTATCAATCTACCACGATAGTTATGTTATCGTGGTAGCCTAACTTGGGAGAGCGCTTGAATGGCATTCAAGAGGTCTCGTGACGTTGCTAAAGGCACAGCGCAAAACGGCTGAAAATATCGCTTGAATTTTTCCTGAACCTGATGTAAAATTGAATACGAAATTTCCCTTGTAAACGTGGGGGTATAGCTCAGCTGGGAGAGCGCTTGAATGGCATTCAAGAGGTCAGCGGTTCGATCCCGCTTATCTCCACCACGAAAAGGCTCGCAGCTAAGTTGCGAGCCTTTTTTCATGTTTTAAATATTGAAAAAACCGCTTACAAGGGATATAATGGAGGAAAACATTATGTCCGAATATATTATTCAAAGCGAGGACGCTATGAGCGACTTTATATATAAAAATACCATTGTGATGATCCATCAGATCATTAAAGCCAATTATGAGGCAGGAAAAAGCGTGGAAGAAGTCCTGTCCATTATCGCTTCTCTGACAGAAATTCCACCCACTTTGCAAGGCGGCATTCGCTCCGGCGAAAATACACACTGTCAAAATTCCGATGGCATGACTGATTATCAGTTTCAAAAATTTATGGAATTGCGCGGCGAAAATGATGCTCTCCGTAAGGAAAACAAAGAATTGAAAGAACGGCTGGCAACTCTTGAAAGATAACTTGAACGGTTTTTCGTATTAGAAAATAAATAAGCACCATGACAGCTTGAAATTACGTTTTCAGCTGTTTTTTTATTTGTGCAGTTATAAAAGATGTAATCTAAAAAAGTCGTTTTTATTTGCATTTAAGTGACAAAAGTGATATACTATCAGAGAAGGACGATTAGGAGACGAGGCGTATGGGTGTAAGCTATAAAAAGCTTTGGAAGCTCTTGATTGATAAGGATATGAAGAAGCGTGATCTCAAGGAGGCGGCTAATCTCAGTCCGTCTATTATTACAAAACTGAATCAAAACCGGAGCGTTACCGTGAGTACCTTGGCACGCATTTGCACGGCTTTGAATTGTCGGATTGAGGATATGATGGAGATTACACAGGACGATTTGGAATAAATCGTTATCGAAATCTTGTGGGGAGGATGATCGCAATGCGGAGCAAGAATACGGCGGCGACACCATTTCACGCTTACTATACGGCGCGGAGGCTGGCCACGCTTACCGATGAAACGATGCTCCCCGCTTTCGCCTCTTCCGATATTTCCGTCTATCCCTACCAGATCGCGGCGGCACAGTTCGCGCTCCGTTCACAGCATCAAAAAGGCGTGATCCTGTGCGACGAGGGTTCACTCGGCAAGACTTATGAGGCGCTGATTATCGCCGCGCAGATGTGGTATAAGGGCAAAGACCGGTAGCTGATTGTCCTGCCGCCGAATCTGATTAAGCAGTGGACGGACAAGCTGGAAAACAGTTTTACCCTGCCTTACATACTGCTCGACAGCGAGGAAAACTATCGGGCAAGCGGCGGCTTTGAGCATTCCGGCCTAGTTGTCACTACATACGATTTTGTCGTGGCAAGGGTCGATGAAATCGCGCGGGTCACGTGGGATTTAGCCATTTTTGACGAGGCCAGTGTTCTTGCCAAATCCTACACGGGCGAGAACAAAACCGCCGCCGCGCTGAAATCCGCGACGGCTTCCGCGTTCAAGCTGCTCTTGACCCCAACGCCTATCACCATGAGTATCATGGATATTTACGGCCTCATCCATTTTATAGATGAAGTCGCATTGCCCGACAGCGATGAGTTTTATAAACGATATTTCCGCAAGCCGGAGAGTTACCCGGAGTTATCAGGCTGGGTGAGCCGGTACGCTTTTCGCACCTTGAAAAATCAGGTGACCGATTATGTGAGCTTTACCGAGCGAATCCCATATGTGATGGGTTATGAGCTGACCGCCGAAGAAAGAGCATTGTATGCGCTGGTCAAGCAATATCTCGATCTGCCGATAAAAGCCGCCTATCCGAAGATGGACGCATACGAGTTGAATCTCATATTTTATCACACACTTTCCTCTTCGCCGCAGGCGCTTTGTAAAATGCTTGAATCGCCCCTATCAAGGCTTGAGGCGGGTTCGGAGCGGGAGTTGCTGCTTAACATAGCTGAAAACGCCTCCAAAACGCGGATAAACGGCAAATGCAAGGCGCTGACCTCTACCCTCAAGAAGTGTTTCACCCGGTTCAAGCAACTGAAGCTCCCGCAAAAGGCGTTGATTTTTACCGACAACCGCACGACACAGAAATATTTGCGCGGCCTGTTATCGGAATATGGCGCGCTCGTATACAGCGGCGCGAACAGTCGAGACTATTCCGTGCCAGAGCGTTTCCGCAGCGACAAAGCCACGCCAATCCTCATCACCACCGACGATGCGGTGCGGGGTTTGGATATCGAATTTTGCCCGCTGGTGATAAACTATGATTTGCTTTATAACGCCATAGAAATGGAGCAGCGCATCAGCCGGTGCCACCGTCAAGGGCAGAAATCCGACGTGCTGGTAATTAACCTCCTCGGCAAAGACAATCTTTCTGACGTGCGCATACTGGAGCTTATCAACAAGCGCGTGTTGCAGTTTGACGGCATTTTCGGGATGTCGGACGCAATTGTCGGCCACTTTGATTTGGATATTGATGAGGTTTTGGGCAAGCTCCGTCCGGCGCAAGAGGTGCAGACGGCGTTTGCCGAGAATCTCGCCGCCCATGAAGCCGATAATAAGCGACTGGTGGAGCAGAGCGAAAATGTGCTGTTTACCACCTTTACCAAAAGTGTTGCGGATAAAGTTACGGTCACGCCGCAATATATAGCCGACCAGTCCGCCGCGATAAACGCCGATTTGTGGGTGCTGGTCAAACTGTTCTTTGAGCAGTTTAACACCAAACACGGCGAGATTTTCGCGATTGACGATGAGGCGCAGACCGTTACGGCGCTTTGCGAAAAGGACGAGCTGCCGGTGCTCTTTTACTACTGGCAGGGCAGGGGCAATCGTCCGTACAAAAGCCTAAAATCATTCGGCATGGCAAAGGATTTCAGGCCGCACCACGGGCGAATCACGCTGACCAGCGTACTGGCGCGGGGTGTCCTGGGTGAGGCGGCGTGTGCGGGTGCAGGAGCGGTCACGGTCAATGCGGATATCGGCTCTTGCAGAGTCGGGCTTTATGATGTGAATATAGCAAACGCCTCTGGTGGCGTGTGCTATAATACCCTTGTCGGGCAGACCGAATCCGGCGCGGTTTTATCGGAGGACGAATGCCAACGGATATTGAACCTTCCCATTATGGAATTTACCGAAAACGGAGACCGAAAGGAATACTGGCTCAGAAGCGCGACCGGGTATCACAAACGGCTTGATGCGTTGGCATCCCTTTTGCCTGTGGACGCGTTGAAACAGCGGTTTATCGAGTCGAGAGGCGAATCACAGGCGGGTGAGATTGAGCGGATCAAGCTCAAATGCGAACGTGATAAGACCGTGCTGGAGCGCGCCTTGACGGCGATTAAGGCTGAGTGCGCCGCCGCAGAAAAGCAGATGGATGAAGCCACCGACCGCGCCTCTATCATCTCCGCAAAAAAGCGACTGGCGGATTTGCGGCGGGAGCTTCGGAACAAAGAGGAAACGCTGTTCTTTGATCGGATGCGGCTGGAGGCACAGGCCGAGGAAGAAATCGGGCGGCTGCGGGGAAACGCGACGCTCGCGGTCGAACTACGAAATCAATTTATCATCGAAGTGAAAGGAATGTCGATATGAACAAGCTAGAGGCCGGCGACCGGCTGTCAGGGTTATCTATGGATATAGAGCAAAACAATCTGGAGAACTTTCCATCACTCGTTCGGCGACCCGGCGGCTTTTGACGTATATGTTACTGTCGTCCGCATATCTCACGAATTTGTGGCCTCTGCTTTCAAGCATTCGGTCAAATTCCGTGAGATAAATATTGGAGAGAAGTGGCGAGAGCTTACCCCCTTGGGGCGCTCCCTCGCTCGTTGGACTTATTAGCCCTTTTGCCATTACGCCGCTCTTTAGGAAACGGCGTATCAGCTTTACAACTGCTTTGTCCTTTACTTCCCTGCTCACCAGCCCCAAGAGAATATCGTGGTTCACAGTGTCAAAATACTTCGCCAAATCAATATCCACGACATGGGTGTATCCCTCGTCATAGTAGGCGAAAAAATCCGTTTGGCCATTGCTGCGCTATTTGAGGAGGTGTGATTGTGAAACGATACATTGACCTCAAAAACACAGAAATCGAATTGGTAGGGCAAATCCCCGCCGACTGGTCGGCTATTAAGGTACGCTTTATATGCGATATTACTACAGGGGACAAAGATACAATCAACCGAATTGACAACGGCAAATATCCATTTTACGTCCGTTCGCCAATCGTTGAACGTATTGATACCTACTCCTTTGACGGTGAGGGTGTCTTAATGGCAGGCGACGGGGTCGGCGCTGGCCGTGTATTTCATTATGCAACTGGAAAATTTGACTATCATCAGAGAGTATACAATCTCCATAATTTCCGAAAAGTTATCGGGCGCTACTTTTTCTACTTCATGCAAGAGAACTTTTATAAGGAAATTGAACGGAGTAATGCAAAATCTACCGTTGACTCCATTCGACTAAATATGATAAAGGCTTTTGTCGTTACATTTCCGGTTTCTTTAAATGAGCAAAAGGAAATCGTTGACTACCTCGACCGCCGCACCGCCGACATTGACGGCCTCCTCGCTGACCTCGCCCGTCAAGCCGAGATCTGAAAGAACTGACCGCGCCGATTCTCAACGAGCTGATCGACCGCATCGAAATCGGCAAGAAGGAAGTCATCGACGGCGAAAAAACGCAGAGTGTCCGCATTTTGTGTAAGCAGGTCGGATATGTGGAGATGTTCTCGCCGGAGGAATTGTTTGGGGACGAACTGAAATCCATCGCAAAAATTGGCAAATAGTAGTGGCTCTCTTGACGTCTTGATAATATTATGATAAGATAAGGATAGAATAAATAACAAGAGGTGATCAGCTATGATGGAAATAAGGCCAGTGTCAGACTTGCGAAATAAATTCCCTGAAATTGAAAATGCTGTCAACGGAGGGCAGCCTGTTTATCTGACGAAAAACGGTTACGGAGCGATGGTGGTTTTGAGCCTTGAACAATATGCTGCGCTTACGGAGGATGTTGAACTCAAGCTTGACGAAGCCGACCGTGCCGCCAATGTTTCAGATGTTCGGTATACGCATGAAGAGGTCTTCTCCAGACTAAAAGAGGGACTGAATGGATGAACGGTTTACGTTGCGTTATCTGCCGCTGTTTGAACAGGATTTAATGGCTGTCCGCGATTATATCGCTTTCAAGCTTAAAAATCCCATTGCTGCGCGGCGGCTTATTGAGGACACGGAACAGGCAATTATGAAACGCCTTGCGAATCCGCTTGGGTTCGAGCCGTATCGCTCAGCCCGAGATCGAAAACAAACATACTACCGCATCAACATCCGAAATTTTTCAGTGTTTTATGTGGTGATTGACGATGTAATGGAAGTACGGCGTTTCATATACAGTAAACGCAATTTGCCGGAAATTGTATGAATGGCAGAGAAATAACACACTGCCTAAAACGACGTCTGACGGTCAGGAGTTCGATCTTCCTTATATCCACCACACCTATAAAAATCCCGTTAGCCGCAAGGTTAACGGGATTTTTTCATGAGCTTGCAGAATGTTATATGTGTGCAAAATCGCGGGAAAGGCTTAAAGCTTTTCCCGCGATTTCGTGGTTATTCTGTCAGGGATTTTCTTCCCCTCGGTTTTTGGCGTGTTTTCGTGGTGCACCGTATGGCGCGTGAAGTTTTATTACTGCAAAATCAAATCAGCTGCCCTGACCGCAGCCGTGACGGCATTACCCAAGCCAATAACAACCCGGTCGCCGCTTATC
>DOZQ01000136.1:6973-7745 GCA_003517915.1 Oscillospiraceae bacterium
CCGGGCTTTGCAGAGACGGATACGGCAGCAGGTGTGCCGCCTTCGGTGCTGATATACGTCTCAAAGCCCTCTTTCTTGATCTTGGCCGCAAGCGCCTCAGCGTTCGCCTTTTTCTCAAAAGCCCCTGCCTGTACTTTATACAGGCCGTTCGCNNCTTGTCCTTCAGCTTTTTGAGCGTTTCATCAGCGCCTACCTTATCCTTAAAGGCTCCTACCTGTACGCGGTAAATAGCACCGGCGGGAGTTTTTGCCGGGGTTTTTGCGGGAGCGTTTGCGGGCGCGGCAAGTCTGGCATTGACCTGATCACAGATATAAGGGAACTTACTTTGAAGATACGGGCCTGGGCAAGCGGTTGACGCAAACATATTATGCCGGGTCAGATTTCCGTTTTTTGTGCCGTCATACACAAGCTTTTTAATTCCGTTACGCTTGCAGATATCAACGCACAACTCAATTGTCTTGTTTAAAGCGGTATCGCTGACATGCCAATTGGGAGCACCGCCGTCGTTCGCGACTTCAATTGTGACTGCGCGGTTGTCGTTGTCGGCGCTGGAGCTGCACCAGCTNNATCCGCGCCCGCCGGGATTTTAAATGCCCCAACCTGCACGCGGTAAAGAGCGTCGTCGGAGGGCGGCTGTGCGGGAGCGGTAATCCGGGCGTTTACCTGTTCGCATATATACGGGATTTTACTGGTCAGGTAGGGGCCGGGGCAAGCCGTGGCCGCGAACATATTGTGCAGTGTCAAAGAACCGTTTTTCGTGCCGTCATACACA
>DOZQ01000018.1:0-146 GCA_003517915.1 Oscillospiraceae bacterium
TTTTGCTGTACAAATATTTTTACGAGAAATGCTGTAGAGCTAATAAGATTCTATCGTGAAACACTTGAGATACCAATGCTGAAAACAGATGTCGACGATTACAACGGGGTTTATCTTGGGTTCATAAAAGATGCGCCGTCAATTTG
>DOZQ01000018.1:240-3533 GCA_003517915.1 Oscillospiraceae bacterium
TACATATGAACTCCGTCTAAAAGATCCGGACAATAATGAAATAGTTATTGCAGAGTATCTGAACAAGTGAAATTAACCGGCTTGTATTTTCTGAATTTTTTGGAAGGCGATACAACATGAAAATTACGCTAATCCACGGGCAAAACCATAAAGGTAGTACCTATTATATAGCCAGAATGACCGCGGAAAAAATCGGCGGCAATATTGACGAGTTCTTTCTTCCTCGGGATTTTAATGACGGATGCTCCGGATGTTTGGCGTGTCTGCATAAAGGCAGAGAGCATTGTCCCCGTTCGCAGAAGGTAGGCAAGATTTTCGGCGCTATGCTTTTATCCGACGTAATAATTATGAGCTCACCGACCTATGTTATGGAAATGACGTCGCACCTGAAAGGTTTTTTGGAACATATTTATACCGCGTGGATTGCCCACAGACCAGAGGAAGCGATGTTTTCCAAAACCGCCGTTGTGATATCTACGGCCGCCGGCATGGGAATGACCGGCGTTACGAAATCAATGGCTAAGCAAATGTTTTATCTGGGTATACCCAAGGTGTATCGGCTTCCTTTTAGGGTTATGGCGAGTGATTGGGGCGGAGTTAATAATAAAATAAAAGCCAAAATCGAATCTAAAACGAATAAAGCCGCCCGTAAAATCATTTCAAGAAACGGATGCGCGAAGCCGGGGATAAAAACCAGATTCATTTTTTCAATGATGAGATCCTTTCAAAAAAACAATGATTATGCTCCCCTTGACAAAGAGTATTGGACAAATAAAAACTGGCTTGGAAAAGAGCGGCCTTGGAAGCATATAAAATAAGTATTTTCTAATTTGTAAAAACAATAGAATGAGGTTTGGCATGGGCGTTTTAGAAACCAAAAATTTATCGTATGTCTACGGTGCGGGCACCCCGTTCCGCATGGACGCGATCACCGACATAAATATTAAAATAGAAAAGGGCGAAAGGGTCGGGATCATAGGCCATACCGGCTCGGGCAAATCCACCCTTGTGCAGCATTTCAACGGGCTGCTTAAACCCGAGAGCGGCAAGGTTCTGCTCGACGGCAGGGATATTTGGGAGAACCCCAAGCAGATCAGGAAAATCCGGTTCAAAGTGGGGCTGGTCTTTCAATATCCCGAGCACCAGTTGTTTGACGAGACGGTTTATAAGGATATTGCCTTCGGCCCGAAAAATATGGGGCTGAGCGAAGCCGAGATCCGTGAGCGGGTCGGCGAGGCCGTGGAGATTGTGGGGCTTAGCAAAAAGCTGCTCGAAAAATCTCCGTTTGACCTTTCGGGTGGAGAAAAGCGACGCGCCGCCATAGCGGGGGTCATAGCGATGAAGCCGTCGGTGCTGGTGCTTGACGAACCCACGGCGGGGCTGGATCCCAAGGGGCGGGACTCGATTCTCTATAATCTAAAAAGATATCAGGAGCAGGCCGGCACCACAATGCTGCTGGTTTCGCACAGCATGGAGGATGTCGCGAAGTTCGCAAAGCGTGTGCTTGTGATGAATAAGGGCAGGGTGGCCATGTTCGATACGGTGCCTAAGATATTTCAGTGCGCGGACGAGCTTAGCGGCATGGGGCTTAATATTCCGCAGATAACACAGGTGTTTATCGGGCTCAAAAAAAGGGGAGTACCGGTAAAAGCCAATGTTTACACGCTGGAGCAGGCCGCTAAAGAGCTTGCAAGCCTGAAAGGAGGCGGCACGCCCGGTGCTTAAGGATATTACCATCGGCCAGTATTTCCCCGGAAAATCCGCCGTGCATCGTCTCGACGCGAGGGTAAAGCTGGTTTTGACCATTGCGTTTATTGTCGAGGTGTTTTTGGCCGGCAACGCCGTGAGCATGGGACTGACTATATGCGCGGTTATTACCCTGATGATAGTTTCGCGTGTGTCGGTGCGCCTCTATTTAAAATCCTTGAAGTCTATTCTGCCCATAATCATCTTGACCGCCCTGCTCAACGCGTTTTTCGCGGAGGGCGACATCCTTTTCAAATGGGGCTTTTTGGAGCTTACACAGCAGGGTCTTATACGCGCGGTGTATATGGCGGTGCGCATTATGCTGCTTATTCTTATCAGCTCAATGCTTACCTATACCACTACGCCGACCGCGCTGACCGACGCTATAGAAAGCCTGCTGTCACCGCTTAAGGTTTTTGGCCTTGGCGGCGCGGTGCATTCGCTTGCCATGATGATGACCATAGCGCTGAGATTTGTACCTACGCTTATAGAGGAAACAGATAAGATTATGTCGGCGCAGAAGGCGCGCGGCGCTGACCTGGAAAGCGGGGGGCTGATGCGGCGCATAAGGGCGCTGCTGCCTATTTTGATCCCGCTGCTGGTTTCCTCCTTCCGCCGGGCGGCGGATCTTGCCGCGGCGATGGAATGCAGGTGCTATACCGGAAGCGCGGGCCGCACGCGTATGAAGCGTATGCATATGGTTTTGGGGGATTATGCCGCGCTTGTAATATCAGCGGTTTTTCTCACCGGGATCATTTTGCTGGGCGTTTTTCTTTCGGGAATGATAATTTGAGATGAAGAGATATAAGCTGAGCCTATGCTTTGATGGCACTAAATATCATGGCTGGCAGGTACAAAAAAACGCGGTGACTGTTCAGCAGACCGTGCAGGACGCTATGGGAAGATTGTTCGGTGTGCGTCCCGCTCTGACGGGATGCAGCCGCACCGATGCGGGAGTGCACGCCCGTGCTTTCTGTGCGCACACCGACATTGATACCGAGATTCCAGCGGGGCGTATTCCTTACGCGCTCAGGCATTATCTGCCGCCGGATATTTCGGCGGTCGACTGTGAAGAGGCGTCGGGGGATTTTCACGCGCGTTACAGCGCGAAAAGCAAAGAGTATGTTTATAAGATATATAACCGTCCGCACCCGAATCCGTTTTACCGGGGATATGCCCTGCATATAGAGCGTCCGTTGGATACGGAGACTATGAACAGGGCGGCCAAGGCGTTTTTGGGCAGGCATGATTTTTCGGCGTTCAGGGCATCCGGCTCGGGTGTGGAGGATACGGTGCGTACGGTGTTTGACGCGGGAGTGCACCGCGAGGGCGATATTATTTTATTTACCGTGCGGGCGGACGGGTTTCTTTACAATATGGTGCGCATAATGACGGGGACGCTGCTTGAAATAGCTTACGGGAAAACAGAGCCTGAGCAAATCCCGGTTATGATCGCCCGGGGAGACCGGTCTGTGAGCGGGCCTACGGCTCCGGCGCACGGGTTATATCTGAACCGGGTATTGTATTATAGTCAAACCACTTGAAAA
>DOZQ01000018.1:3635-7481 GCA_003517915.1 Oscillospiraceae bacterium
GGTTTTGAAATGGTTCTAGTATAGGATATATAAAGGCAGGTGGAATATTTGAAAAGCCGTACAAAAAAACCTGAAAGGCACCAGAACGGACAGGCGGAAAAAACAAGGCCGTCGGAGGTCGAATATTCCTATGCCTTAGTAGAAAAGCCTGCGCAGGGAAAAAACGAAAAACCTGCCGAAACGAACGGCCGTCCGCAGCTCAGGGCAATAAAAGGTAAAAAGCACCGGGGTAAGATACGTGCGCTTATCACCTTTGCCGTAATACTTATATTAATGGCGGCGCTTGTGTATTTGAACAGCCTGTCGCCAGGAGGGCTTGTGGAGTTTACGGAAAATCTTTACGCGGGGATGAATAATGGAAACGGATTTCCGGTTAGACTGCCAGATGAAAAGATAGAGCAGGTTTATATTTCGGGAAACGATCTGGTCGTATTGACCGATGCGGCGCTTTTGGAGTATAATAGTAGTGCTTATCAAATGTTTTACCGTCAGCACGGCATGAGCGCCCCGGTGGTGGATACGGAATCCTCCCGCATTTTGGTATATGACAGGGGAGGCAAGGCGTTAAAAATTGAGAACCGTTTTAAGACCGTTTTTGAAATCGAGCTTGACAATGCGCTCCTTTTGGGCAGACTAAGCGAGAGCGGCGGATTTGCTGTCGCGACGCGCTCACAGCGCTACAGCGCGGAGATCAAGGTGTTCGGCGGCGACGGTTTTAAAAACCTATATACCCGTTATCTTGTGGCGGGAGAGATCACCGGGCTGGATATCAGCCGTGACGGCAGAAATATTGTCTATTCGGTAGTTGAGGCGCGCGGGGGGGAGTTTGTCTCGACGGTTTATATCTGTGATATAAAAAAGAAGGACCCCATTGCCGCGCAGGTTTATGAAAACGCGTTTGTCGTTGCGGTAGATTATAAAGAAGCGGATGCGGTGGCCGTGCTCGGCGACTCTTTTTTTTCATACATGGACAAAATGGGCGGAAGCCGAGTGGATTACAATTATGACGGCAGGGTTTTGGAGCTTGCCGACCGAACGAAAAAAGGCTTTTCGGCGCTTTTTTTAGCCGGGCAAACCGACGGTGCGTCGGGGGATTTGCTGATTATTTCAGCGGACGGAACAGTAACGGCGGATTTTACCGCACCAAGGGAGCTGCGCGATATCGCTCTTACCGACGACGGTATATACGGGCTTTATGGCCGTCATCTTGCGTTATTTGACCATGGGGGAGAGCAAAAAGGTCTTTGGGAGGTAGGGCAGGAGGTCTCCGGAGTCACCGAAATCGGCGGCTCGGCGGCGCTGCTTAAAAACTCGGAAATAAGCGTAATGGTTCCCGGGGAAAGTTAGAAAATTTGCGGTAATATATCCGCGCGGCTTGGCTGCGATGTAAAACCTGATATAAATTTTCCTTATGCAACTTGTGCAAACTGAGGGAATATGGTAGAATGTTTAAATAAATCTTTCCTTTTGCAGGTGATGAAGATGGGATTGTTACTCGACGCGATTGTATTATCGTTTTTGGCGCTGTTTGTGCTGCTGTCCGCGAGAAAAGGGTTTGTCCGTACTTTTGTGGGACTTATTGGTACGGTGGCGGCGGTTATTTTGGCGTTTGTGCTCAGCAGGGCACTTGCGGAATTCGTATATACCGCTTTTTTGCGGGATCCGATGGTGGGAATTGTCGAAAATACGCTTATTATTCACGCAGGTGACGGCGCGCATGCGACATTTGACGCGGTTTTTGAAAATCTGCCGGGCTTTATTTTGCAGGCCGCTTCTTTATATGGAATCAGCTTCGACGCGGTTTCGTCAAAAATTGGCACAGCGATTCAGGACAGTGCACAGCAGGCAGCTCCGGCCGTTGCGGACGTGATGTTAAAGCCAATATTGACGGGGCTTATCTCCGCGATTGCGCTTGTACTGCTGTTCGTACTGCTGATGATGCTGGTCAGGGTTATTTCAAGAATGCTTAACAAGGCGGTCAGTATACCATTGTTCGGCACGGCCAACAACATTTTGGGCGGGGTGGTTGGACTTGTCAAGGGCTGCTTGGTAGTATTTGTCGTTGCCGCAGTTTTGGGTCTTCTTATCCCGTTCACTCAAAACGGTTTTTTAATATTTACCGATAAGGCGATTGAAAGCAGCTTTCTCTTTAAAGCGTTTTATAATCTCAATCCTCTTATATAACCAAATATAGTCAACTGAGTATAAAGGAAGTGTTTGATTGAAACGGATCGTAACAATTCCAAATCTGTTGTCCGTTTTTCGGATCTTGCTTATTCCGCTTATCATTTACTTTTATTTTTCGGATTCAATAAAAGGGAATATGCTTTTTGCGGTGTCGATTTTGGCTCTTTCCGGTCTCACTGATGTGCTTGACGGAATATTGGCCAGAAATTTTAATATGATATCCGAATTGGGCAAGATTTTAGATCCTATTGCTGACAAACTGACAATAGCGGCTGTGATTGCCTGTTTAGCTATTACGCACACTATGCTCATACCACTTTTGGCGGTACTTGTGCTAAAGGAGCTGCTGATGCTGATAGGCTCCTTAGTGCTGGTGAGAAAGGGAGAACGCCCGTCTGAGGCGAAGTGGTTTGGCAAGCTTTCAACAGTGGTGCTTTATATAGTGATAATACTGATAATACTGTCAAATACTTTTAATCTGTTTGAAGTGTGGCTGGTTTATGTTTTGTCGGTAATTGCATGTTTTTGCATGATGTTTTCGCTATATAATTATTACACGGTATTCAAAAAAATATTATTCGCGCGTGCTGCGTCCAAACGGGATAAATAGTTTGACCTGCCGGCGCAGGGCGGTGGAATGGAGAAAAATATGGCGCTTAGAATATGTTCAAGATGCAAAAAACGCCCTGCGGTTATATTTATAACAAGGGTTGAGGGGGATAAATCCACACCCGAGGGCGTATGTATTCAGTGTGCGAAGGAGCTGGGAATCAAACCTATTGACGATATGCTCAAAAGCATGGATATTCCCGATGAGGATATTGACGCGATGAACGATCAGCTTATGCAGCTAATGGATACCATAAAGACCGATGAAGGGAGTCCGGAGGAGTTTTCACCCGGAGGAGCGGCGACATTCCCGTTTTTAAAGAATATTTTCGGCGAAAATTCAGGCGATGCGCCGGCCGGCGCGAACCGAAACAGACCCGACGAGTTAAAATCCGCAGAGACGCAGACCCGGAAAAACAGGCAGGACAAATCAAAAAAGAGAAAATATCTCGATGCTTACTGCACAAACTTAACAAAGCGCGCTGCGGAGGGGAATCTTGACCGTATAATCGGCAGGGAAAAGGAACTTTACCGCGTTATTCAGATACTCTCGAGACGCACGAAAAACAATCCATGCCTCATCGGTGAGCCGGGAGTGGGCAAGACCGCCATTGCGGAAGGTCTGGCGCTGAAAATTTCATCGGGAGATATAAACGCAAAGCTGCGCGACAAAGAAATCCATCTGCTTGATTTGACCGCTCTGGTGGCCGGCACACAGTTCAGGGGTCAGTTTGAAAGCAGGGTAAAGGGGCTTGTCGACGAGGTAAAATCGGACGGCAACGTTATATTGTTTATAGATGAGCTTCATAATCTTGTCGGCACGGGCGACGCCGAGGGTTCTATGAACGCGGCCAATATATTAAAACCTGCTTTGTCGCGCGGGGAGATTCAGGTCATAGGCGCGACGACATTTAAGGAATACCGCAAATATATTGAAAAGGACGCGGCGCTCGAAAGGCGCTTTCAGCCTGTGACTATTGAAGAACCCTCGATTGACAGCACTATACAGGTACTAATGGGCGTAAAGGATTATTACGAGGGATATCACAA
>DOZQ01000110.1:0-984 GCA_003517915.1 Oscillospiraceae bacterium
CCATAGGCTAAAGCGCCGACCGCCTGCGCCCCGCCGCACAGAAAAATTTCATCCACTCCGGCGATATAAGCGGCAGCGGCGATTCCCCTCTCGCAGCCGCCGTTTTTATCAGGAGGAGTGACCATGACGATTTCCTTCACCCCGGCGATTTTAGCCGGCAGCGCGTTCATCAGCACCGACGACGGATAGGCCGCCGTACCGCCGGGGACATAAATCCCCACGCGGTCAAGCCCTCTTATACGCGTGCCCATCATAACCCCGTCGGAGCGGACATCAAAATAACTCTGCCGCTTTTGCCGCTCGTGAAACGCCTTAATATTTTCGGCCGCTTGCCGCAGCGCCGCCAAAAACGCCGTGTCACAATCCTCCATCGCTTTTTCCATATCATGCCGGTCAAGCCGGAAGCGCACGGGCGGCGTATCAAACCGCGCCGTATATTCAGCTACCGCGGCGTCGCCGTTTTTTCGTATATTTTCAAGGATTTCACCGACCTCGGAGGTGACCCTGCGGTTTGTCTCCCCGCTGCGCGCCCTTATTTGCGCAAGTAGCTCCCGCTCACTTTTTCCGTCCGCGTTTACAATTTTAATCACGGTCTGTCCCGCCTTTCTTGTGGATTAGAGCAAATCGGTTTAAAAAGTATGCCGCTGTAGAAAATAGTTATGACATACGGTTTTGCAATCCCGCAACAACCCGCATAACTGCCTTTTGTGCTGCTTTTTGTTTTATCAAACCTTCTTTGGCAAAACCAGTTATATGGATGTTTGTCACCATAGAGCTAACGGCTTCAAACACAAGTAATACTATCGCCGGATTCATGTTCATAGCTCCGCTGCCAATAATCGCTGACAACACGGGGATTTCAAAATCACTGCCGGCATTTGTCATTTTCTTGTAGCCTTCAGTAGCCATTATGGCAGTATGCGCGGATATTATGGCTTGCTCTAAGGTGTTATTATATACAACGGTATGCTGATAATCAACGGT
>DOZQ01000110.1:1011-1581 GCA_003517915.1 Oscillospiraceae bacterium
GGCCACCAAAGCCGCCGCCAATCCTGCCTCCAATAGCTCCGAGCTTTGCAAGTTCTTGTGCCAGAATTTTATCAGTTTCCATAAAACAATCCCTCCACATCAAAAGTATATAAATTCTCTTCGCGCCGAAACCGGCATTATCTTCTCTATTCCCCAGCCCGTTTTCACGCAACGCTTATAATTTTTATCACGGTTTTCCCGCATTTCATGTGGATTGTGGTGATTTGGATAGGCAAAATACCATTGTAGAAAATGGTTATTGTATACATCTTTAAACCCTATGGCTGTTTATCGCTTCTTTCTTTTAACGGTAGCTATTATAATAACCAAAAGCAATGCGCCCAAGCTGATAAGCACCCAATAGATAACGGGAATGCTATTATCGTTTTCAGAAACACTGTCCGGTTCTTCGGATTTGGGCGATGGCGTTTCACTAACAGTNNCGGGTATGGATTTTTCTGCCTCATCATCGCTGGATTCCCGCGATGACACCGGTGCGTCCTTTTCACTGTTTTTATCAGAGCCGCCAACAAACGCCTTATTCACGAAACGCATCAGACTGTCCGCCAA
>DOZQ01000110.1:1634-16390 GCA_003517915.1 Oscillospiraceae bacterium
TGTCAACACATGAAGCTCTTTTTGTTCAGAAGCACAGGCGTCATAGATTTTCTGCACTTCGGAAAGAAAGTCTCCGCCTAGGTCATTGCTTGATACGGCAAAAAACGCCGGAACGTCTATTTTTCCAACTGCGGCCACTGCATCACCTTTTGAGTTTGCAGGCGAAGATAATATTCCAAGCCCTACCAAGTTAGAAATAAGCGGTGCGGCAACCGCCGTAGCGTTGCCTCCATCAGAAGCTCCCATCGCTAATATTTCATCCGCGCCGCGTTCCTTTAAGACCTGCGCGGCGGCAAGCACATCTAAATCCCACCGCTGGCTGGCTGATTCAGGGGCTGATCCGGAAGGCACGATATTGCAAAATTCCCAAATAATTATCATATATCCCGCATCCACAAGACGCTCGCCAAACGGAAGCCAGCTTTTAACCATCCAACCATTTGCATGTCCAAGGGTAATTCCTTTACTGCCTTCACCCAACACATAACCGCACAGTAAAACTCCGTCCTCAGTGACAAACTGCACCGCGTTTTCAGTATATTTTTCCGGCACACGGTATTCCTCCGGCAGTTCATTGTCTATGGGAACGTCTTGCCCGACAGCTACGATTATGCTCTGTGTATTTTCCGCATAAGCATGAAATGTAGAAAGCGTCACCGAAACGCACAGTACAAAGAAAAGACAAACAGCCACTTTTCTCAATAGTAATATCCCCTGTCTATCCAAGTTATCCGCTTATCCTCCTTTTCATCCCAAATGCGGAGGAAATATTATGACGTGTCAATGCAAAACACCTTTGCTAAATCGTTTCAGCCTTCGCCTTTTCGATTTCGGTTAAAAACTCTTCTATCTCGTTCCTGCGCATCTTAAAGCCCGCCATATTCACAATCACACGCGCCGACACCGGCATTATCTTCTCAATTACCTCCAGCCCGTTTTCACGCAGCGTCGCGCCGGTCTCCACAATATCCACAATAGCGTCACTGAGATTCAAAAGCGGCGCAAGCTCGACCGAGCCCTCAATTTTTATAATCTGTACATCCATGCCTTTGCCGGCGAAAAATCCGCGCGCTACATTCGGATATTTCGTAGCAATGCGCTTGACGTTATATCCGGCGTAAAAATCCGCGTCCCGCTTTGCCGCAAGCGCGAAATCGCATTTGCCAAAGCCTAAATCCAGCATTTCATAATAGCCGCCGGAGCCTGCCGCCTCGGCTATCGTATCTTTGCCGACAATACCGATATCACAAGCGGCGTGCTCGACATAGGTAATCACATCTGGTGCCTTGGCCAGCACCGCCTCATACGGCGGAACCGGCAGAATAAGCCGGCGGCCCTTGTTTTCAAGCGCACTCAGATCCAAATTCATGCGCCGAAACAGCTCCGCCGCGGATTTTTCAAGCCGCCCCTTTGTCAGGGCGATTTTAAGAGGCTTCATATTTTTCGCTCCTTACCGGTTTCAGACGCTTCCCCGATCATTTCCACGCGGGGTATGCCGCGCCGCCGGGCCGATTCCTTCGCCGTTTCTATATCCCCGCATTCCAAAAGCTCACAGCGCAGCCCGCTTTCAAGCAGCTCCCGCCAGCGCCTTACCGCCTCGGTCTCATGACCTTTTAGCGCCGCGACCAAAACGTCGCAGAATTTTACCTCTTGCCGAACGCTGCCCGGCAGCGCCCCCGCAATCGCGTTCAGATCCAGCGCAAAGCCTATGGCCGGATGGGGCGAACCGAAACGCTCAAGCAGATGGTCATAGCGTCCGCCTGAAATCACCGCCTCGCCGCTGCCCGCGATATATCCCCTGAACACAAGCCCCGTGTAATATTCGTTTCGGTGCACAAGCCCCAAATCTATCTGGATTCCGGCGTCCAGTGACAGTTCCCCCAGCGCACCGTAAACCTTTTCAAGGTAACTCAGCGGCTCACACGCGGCCTCACACGCAAGCAGCGCCGGATGCCTTAACACCTCCGCCCCGCCGAAAAGCCGAGGCAAAGCACTCAGTGCCCGCGTCTCGGGCATATCCGGCAGCTTTGAAATCAGCGACTGCAACGCCCCGCCGTTTTTGGACTCGACCGCCTCACGAAGTTCTTCCTTGACCGATTCCTCCACCGGGATTCCGTCGGCAATACACCTAAATAAACCTGCGTGGCCAAGCTCCATTCGAAAATCAGAAAGTCCCACCGCCTTGAACGTTTCCGCCGCGATACACAGCACTTCAATATCCGACAGCAGCCCGTTTACGCCAATAAGCTCAATGCCCGACTGGACGGTCTCGTTGCTGTGCCCGCTCATCCCCTTGCTCATGCGAAAGACGTTTTGGGTGTAGCACAGCCTGATAGGCGGCTCAGCGTCCCGCAGCCTTGTCGCGGTAAAGCGCGCTATTGGCGAGGTACTGTCCGGCCTCAAAACCAAAATCCGCCCCTGCGTATCGATGAGCTTATATGCGGTTTCCTGCACTATTTCCGCGTCGCCGGTCTCGAACACGTCGTAATATTCGGTTGTGGGAGTGATTACCTCGTGATAACCGCGGTTTTTGAACAGCTCGGACGCCCTGCGCCCGACATCTTTGACCGCCGCGCACTCTTCAAACAATAGATCGCGCATTCCCTCGGGGGTCATTTTGTGATATCTTTTCATGCGTATATCCTCATTTCGCTTTACCATATTAGCATGATATCATATTAAAATATGTGTGTCAACGGTTATTTTAAAATAGACTTATCTGGTTGCTTTCAGGCAGAAAATCCAGCGCGCCCAGTTCTCCCAGCGCCTCCATCACGGTTTTGGATACTCCCGCTTGCATCTGCAAATCCTCTTTTGAGATATATTCGCCCTTTGCGGCCGCCTTCTCGAGCAGTGCAGCCGCGTTCGCTCCAACTCCCGCGAGAGCCGCGAACGGCAGACGGATTTTACCGCCCTCGACCTTATATTTTGAAGCGGCGGATTTATAAAAATCTATCGGCAAAAGCTCAATCCCGCGGGAAAGCAGCTCGTTTACTATCTGTAAGGTGGAAAATGTCGCGTTTTCCTTAGCGGTCGCTTCCCTTCCCTTCATTTTTATCTCCTGAATGCGCCTGCGCACCGCGTCCTTGCCGGAAAGCACCGTTTTCGCGTCCATATCCTCGCCGCGCACGGTAAAATATGCCGCGTAATACTCCGCGGGATGATAGACCTTATACCAGCCCAGCCGCAAAGTTGAAATCATATAAGCCGCCGCGTGCGCTTTCGGGAACATGTATTTTATCTTCATGCAGGAATCGATATACCACTCGGGCACCCCGTGCTCCCTCATCGCCTGCTTGTGCTCGCCGGTAAGAAACTTGACCGCTTTGCCCTTTCGCACAATCTCCATAATCTTAAACGCCATGCCGGGTTTAAGCCCCTTGTGAATCAGATAGGTCATTATGCTGTCCCTGGTTCCGATAACCTCCGAGATAGAGCAGACGCCTTTTTTTATCAGCTCCTGCGCGTTGCCTATCCAGACGTCGGTGCCGTGGGACAGCCCCGAAATCTGCAAAAGGTCGGAAAAATTCTTGGGTTCGGCCTCAATTAGCATCTGCCGTACAAACGAGGTGCCCACCTCCGGCAGTGAAAACGTCCCGGTTTCGGAGTCTATATCACCAGCGGAAACGTTCAGCGCGTCGGGAGAGGTAAACAGGCTCATGACCCTTTGGTCGCTCATCGGCACTTCCATAACCGGAATGCCGGTAAACTCCTCAAGATATTTATATATGCTGGGCACATCATGCCCCAAAATATCCAGCTTGAGTATTGTGTCGTGAATCGAATGGAAATCAAAATGAGTGGTCACCGTGTCCGACCCGACATCGTCCGCCGGATGCTGCACCGGGCAGAAATCATAAACCTCCATTTCCTGCGGCACGACTACCATCCCTCCCGGATGCTGGCCTGTCGTACGCTTGACGCCGGTACAGCCCGCCGCCAAACGCGATTTTTCCGCCTTGCCTAAAATGAGACCCCGCTCCTCGGCGTATTTGAGCAGAAATCCGTAGGCGGTTTTTTCCGCCACGGTAGAAATAGTCCCGGCCTTAAAAACATTGCCGCCACCGAACAGCTTTTCGGTAAACTTGTGTGCGAACGGCTGATATTCACCCGAGAAATTGAGGTCAATATCTGGTGTCTTGTCGCCCTCAAAGCCCAAAAACGTCTCAAAGGGAATATCCTGCCCGTCTCTTATATAATCCGCCCCGCATTTTGGGCATGCCCTTTTCCGGCAGGTCAAAGCCGGAGCCGACGCTGCCGTCGGTGAAAAACTCGACTGTTTTTACATTTCGGGCAGACATAGTGCGGCACTAGCGGATTGACCTCCGAAATGCCCGCCATAGTCGCCGCGAACGAAGAGCCGACCGAACCTCGCGAGCCCACCAGATAGCCGTTCGCCTCAGAGTCGGCGACCAGCTTTTGCGCGGTCACATACATGACCGAAAAGCCGTTTTTAATAATCGAGTCCAGCTCCTTGCGCAACCGCTCGTCTACCAGTTCCGGCAATGGATCGCCGTAGACTTCTTTTGCGCGGCGCAGGGTGGTTTCCTCGAGTGTTTCGTCCGCACCCTCGATTGAAGGCGGATAAGAACCCTTTGGAATCGGACGGATTTTTTCGATTTTATCGCAAAGCGCGTTAGGATTTGCCACAACGACCTCATACGCGCGGCTTTTACCCAAATACTCGAATTCGCTCAGCATTTCGTCGGTCGTTTTAAAATAAAGGGGAGGCTGCTCGTCGGCATCCTTAAATCCCTGCCCCGCCATTAAAATCCGCCTGAAAACCTCGTCATGAGGCTCAAGGAAATGCACATCTCCGGTGGCGACCACCGGTTTTTTCAGCTTGTCCCCCAGCTTTACTATGGTTCGGTTATATTCCTTTAGCTGCTCCTCGTCGGCCCTGCCGTCCCTGATTAAAAACCGGTTGTTGGCTATGGGCTGAATCTCAAGGAAATCATAAAACGACGCGATTTCCAAAAGCTCACGCCATGGCCGGCCCATCATCACCGCCCCGAACAGTTCGCCCGCTTCGCAGGCGCTGCCGACCAGCAGACCCTCACGGTGCTTTTCAAGCAGTGAACGCGGGATGGTCGGCGTCTTGTAAAAATACTCAAGATGCGCTTTCGATATAAGCCGGTAAAGATTTTTAAGCCCAGTCATATTCTGAGCCAGCAAAATCTGATGATATCTCCGCAGCTTTCTGAAATCCCCGCCGGTCAGCGCCCCGTTTATCCCGTCCGCCGTGCCGCAGCCGGTTTTGTCCCGCAGCATTAAAAGCAGCCGCAGAAAAATTTCGGCCAGCACCCGGCAGTCGTCCTCCGCGCGGTGATGGTTTTGCTGCTTTATGCCAAGTCCAGCCGCGACCGTATTCAGCTTGTGGTTTTTAAGCTCGGTAAGCAGCGCCCGGCACATCGGCACAGTGTCGATATAAGACGGTGAGAATTTAAAACGGTGACGCGTAGCCGCCGCCGTGATAAACGAGATGTCAAACGGAGCGTTATGCGCGACCAGCGGAGCGTCCCCGCAGAAGGCCAAAAACCGCTCCACAGCTTCTTTCTCACGCGGCGCGTCCTTTACCATCTCATCGGTAATGCCGGTAAGCTCGGTGATCTGCCGGGGAATAGGCCGCTCGGGGTTGACAAATGTCCCAAACGTCTCGGTAATCTTACCGCCGCTAAGCCGCACCGCGCCGATTTCGGTCAGCTTTTCACTCGCCGCGCTAAGTCCCGTGGTCTCCACGTCAAATACAACATATTCGCCGTCAAACGGCATTTCGCTGTCCCCTGTAACGGCGGGGACAAGATCGTTTACATAATATCCTTCCACGCCGTAGATTATTTTCATCTCACCGCCGCCGCGCTCGATTTCCTCGGCGGCGTTCATCGCGTCGGGGAAAGCCTGCGCCACACCGTGGTCGGTTATCGCGACGGCTTTGTGCCCAAAGGAGTGAGCCCGCTTAACAAGGCTTTTTACCGGCGTCATTCCGTCCATTGCCGACATATTGGAGTGCATGTGCAGCTCTACGCGTTTTTCCTTCGCCGTATCGGTACGCAGATATTTGCGCACCCGGCAGATGTCCTGCGGCTGAATTACATAATCCTTTTCATAATCGTCAAAAGAGATCGAACCCTTTACCAGTACGCTTACCCCGTCCGCCAGCGGCTCGAGCGCGGCAAGCTGAGAATTCTCCACATATTTTTTAATCATGTAAGAGCCGGTGTAATCGGTCACACAAAAGCTCACCCTATGCTTGTTACCCGCCTTTGTCGGCGTTTTTTCCAGCTTGAAGATGTCGCCGAACAGCACGGCCTGGCCAAGATCCGGGGTTATGTCTTTTATCGGAGTCGCCTTCGCGGTGATTTTTTTGCCCATTACCGGCTGAACCGTATCCACGTAATAGGGCAGGCCGCCCGCCGGCCTGTCGGTTCTGGGTGCCTCGGTCTTCGCCTGTTTTTCTTTTTTCTCGGCGTCACGCAGGGCCTTGTCCCGCTCCTCGGCCTGCCGCCGGGTCTTCTCTGCCATCTCGGCGCTGGTTTCGAGGGTTCCCTCAAACTCTATTTCAACCTCAAGGCCAAACATCTCTTTTACGCCCTGGCGAAGCAGTGCTGGAATTCCCGCCGACTGTATAATATCATGCCCGCCCTTTTCTAAACGTATGATAAACACGCCGCCCTCATACCGGGCGGCGGCTCCGTCAAATATTCCGTTTATAAAAGCGCTTTTCTTTTTGACAAAGTCAATAAGCAATGTCAGGCACTCTGCCGAAAACAGTTCTTTCGCGTACCGGCAGCGGATACTCACGCTTTGCAGCTTATATGCCTCCGCAATGGCCTTTTCAGCTTTTTCCAGAGCTGGGGACTCTATCGGCTTTTTAGGCTCAAGCAATACCGACAGGCTTCTTTTTTCCTTATGTAATTCGCACTCCGGCATTCCGGCCCCCAAAAACATCGGATGAAGGCTTTTTTTAAGCCTATCCCCAAACAGCTTTAAAAACATTCCCGTCTCCTATCACATATCTTCTATTTCACGCATAAGCTCCGCGACCAGCCTTTCCTCCGGAACCTTGCGCAGAATTTCACCTTTTTTGATAATCACTCCGCAGCCGTCACCGCCCGCTATACCTATATCCGCCTCTTTGGCCTCGCCTGGGCCGTTTACGGCGCAGCCCATCACCGCGACCTTTATATGGCCGGGCCGGTTTGCGAGGCAGTTTTCCACCTGACGCGCCAGCGAAATCACGTCGATTTTAGTCCTGCCGCAGGTCGGGCAGGCTATGACCTCGGGCTTGTCCCTTCGCAGACCCGCCGCGCGCAGCAGGTCAAGCCCGGCTTCAACCTCTTTCACGGGGTCGGCGGTCAAAGATATCCTGAATGTGTCGCCGACACCCTCGAGCAAAAGTCCGCCTATTACAGCGGCGGATTTTAAAATACCCATGTGCTCGGTGCCCGCCTCTGTCACTCCCAAATGCAGCGGATAATCACACCGCTCAGATACCAGGCGGTATGCCTCAAAGGTCGTTTTTACGTCGGAGGATTTCATCGACAGCACGATGTCGCCAAAACCCGCCTGTTCCAGCAAAGATGCATTAAAAAGAGCGCTTTCGACAAGCGCCCCCGGAGCCGGGCCGCCGTATTTACGCAGCAGCTCTTTTTCCAGTGAACCGGCGTTGACCCCCACACGTATCGGGATTCCCTTAGCCCCGCACGCAGCCGCCACCTGCCTGATTTTATCCATGCCGCCTATGTTCCCGGGGTTTATCCTGATTTTATCCGCACCGGCGGCGGCGCACTCGAGCGCGATTTTATAATCAAAATGGATATCGGCGACCAGCGGCACCGGTACCGCGGACTTTATCTCGTCTATCAGCCGCACCGATTCAGCCTCCGGCACGGCGACGCGCAAAATCTCACAGCCCGCCTTATAAAGCGCCTTGGCCTGCCGCACATTCGCCTGTATATCGTGCGCGGGAACGCTTAGCATCGACTGTACCCGCACCGGCGCGCCGCCGCCCAAAATCAGATTACCTACCCTTATCTCTTTGGTTTTTTTCATGATATTACTCACCGTCACCCGCCGCGTATCAGCTTTAAGATATCGCTGCCCGCGACAATCACCATTAAAAGCATAAGCAGTACAAACCCCGCCGTGTGCACAATCCCTTCGTATTTCGGGGGCACCGGCTTTCGGCGTATGCCCTCAATTATTAGAAATACCAGCCGTCCGCCGTCGAGCGCCGGCAGCGGCAGAAGATTGAATACCCCCAAATTCACCGTGATAAAGCACATGAGGTGCATAAGCTGAATAATGTCGACGCTCACCGCCTGCGCCAGTGCCTTCGTCACGCCGACTGGCCCTGAAAGCTCGTTGAGCCCATACCGCCCTGTGACCATATCCCCAAGCGACATCCAGATAAGCCGCACGACCGAAACAGTGCGCGTCACCCCCTGTTCTATTACGCTGAAGAAATTCTTTTCGACCCTGGTCATGAAAAAATCCATAGAGATATAATTCTTGCCGTCCTCAAGCGTCGTCATCTTAAATTTGACCTGCGGCAGAATCTCTTTTTTGCCGTCCCGCTTTACCTCCATATTTACCGTGCCGTCCTCGTCCCTGAGCAGAAGATAGCCAACGTCATCAGTGGTATACACGGCCTTGCCGTCGATTTTCGTGATTCTGTCGCCTATCATAAGCCCTGTCTGCGCGCTCGTGGCGTTTTTTTCAAATTCCGCGATAACCGGCTTGCCCATCGGCTGTGGGATTGTGATTATCGTCATGATTATAAAGCCCAAAATAATATTGAAAACCGCGCCGGCCGCAATTATTATAATCCTGCGCCATACCGGCCTTTTACCGAACGCGCGCGGATCGCTGCTTTCGTCGTCCTCGCCCTCCATCGCGCAAAAGCCGCCCAGCGGCAAAAGCCTGAAGGCGTATTTGGTCTCGCCCCTTTGGAATTTAAACAGGGTAGGCCCAAAGCCTATGGCGAACTCATTGACCTTGACGCCAAGCAGCTTGGCAAACAGAAAGTGCCCCAGCTCATGGATAAAAATAATTACGCAGAACACCAAAATCGCGACCAAAATCGGCCACGCCGTGTTCCAGATATTTAAAAAGACATTGGACAGCTGCATAAGCGGCATATTGATGTTGATATTAATCACCTCAGTTTATTAGTATGTGGCTTTTATATTCTCTAATACAAATTCACGCGCTAGGCGGTCGGCCTCAAACAGCCCTGGCAATGAAATTTCTCCGGCCGGCTGGGGTATTTCAAGCACAGCCATACACAGCCGCCCGATTTCGGCAAACGGGATTTTGCCTTTTAAAAACAGTCCTACCGCCTGCTCATTGGCGGCGTTCAGCGCCGCCGGATAAAATCCCCCGAGCTTTATCGCGGTTTTCGCCGCCTTTAGGCAAACAAACGTCTCCTCGTCCGGCGGGGCAAAGCTGAGCGAACGGATTTTTCCAAAATCTGGCCCGGCGGTCAGCGACGGTTTTCTGCCCGGATAGGTCAGCGCGTACTGTATCGGCAGGCGCATATCCGGCAGACCCATTTGAGCTATTACCGCGCCGTCGCAAAACTCCACCATTGAATGGATTATGCTCTCCCGGTGGACGACCACCTCTATCATATCATAAGAGACGCCGAACAGGTGCGCCGCCTCTATAATTTCAAGGCCTTTGTTCATCATGGTGGCCGAATCGACCGTAATCTTCTCGCCCATAGTCCAGTTCGGGTGCCTGAGCGCGTCCTCACGGGTAACGCTTTGCAGCTCCTGTTTGGTCTTGCCGAAAAACGGCCCGCCCGACGCGGTCAGAATAATTTTTTTTAGCTCTCCCTCCGGCGCGCCCCGCAAGCACTGAAAAATCGCCGAATGCTCGGAATCCACCGGCAGTATGCGCACGCCGCGCTCCTTCGCCGCTTTCATTACGAGTTCACCGCCCGCCACCAGGGTTTCTTTGTTCGCAAGCGCAATATCCTTGCCCGCCTCTATGGCGCTCAGCGTGGGTATAAGCCCCGCCATGCCCACGACGGCACTCAGGACTATATCCGCGCCGGTTTCGGCGGCGGCCCGGCTGACGCCTTCTATTCCCGCGTCAATGCGGGTGCCCAATCCGCTTACGCGGGATTTTAGCTCCAGCGCGGCCTTTTCATCCATGACCGCCGCGATTTCGGGTTTTACCCGGCGGATTTGATCCTCAAGCAGGTCTATGTTTCTCCCTGCGGCAAGCGCCGTCACCCGCAGCCCCAAATGCTCCGCGACCTCGAGCGTCTGCCGTCCTATAGAGCCGGTGGAGCCCAGCACCGCGATTTTATTATACAAAGCCTTGCCGCCTTTCTTTTTATCGGTATACAATAGGAAAATAAACGGCGGCGACAAAGGTAAACGGAGCCACCAAAATCAGGCTGTCAAACCTGTCCATAATCCCGCCGTGACCCGGCATGATGCTGCCAAAATCCTTGATGTGGCAGTGCCGCTTGACAACCGAAAAGGCCAAATCCCCAAGTGTCGCCAGAAATGAGGAAACCACCGCGAGCACCGTAATCACCGCGAAAGAAACCTTTGCCCCGTAAAAATACTGATATATGCAGCCTGCCGCAATAAAAAAAATAAGGTTGAACACAATGCCGCCTATAAGCCCTTCAACCGATTTTTTCGGGCTTATGCTCGGCGCCAGCTTGTGTCTGCCTATCGCGCTGCCTACAAAATATCCGCCCGCGTCGCTGACGCAGGCTCCCATAACGGCTAAAATAATATAAAACACGCCGTCCTCACGTGTCAGCTTAAAGCTTGTGTATGACGCGATATCGCGAAGATATATAAGCGTGGAAAGCGCCAGCGGCAGCACCACCGACATCATGAACACAAGGCTTATCTGCTCGGGCACTGTTTTTTCACGCTTTAGTATCATCACGCCGAACAGCAAAAGAAAATATCCGTAAAAAATAATCAGCACATACGGCTGCATATATGGGAGACCCAAAAACGGAAAAACTCCCGCAAATACTGCGCTCACGGCCAGCAGCAGATTATCGGTTATATATTTTGTCGAATAAAGCACTTCCCACAATGCTACGACCGACACTGCGGCAATGCTGATATTCAAAATTATTGTATGGCAAAAAAACAGCACGACTATAAAAAAGGCAATACCTACCGCACCGGTTATAATCCGTTTTTTCACTCAAGATTCCTCACTTTCGCCGCCGACTCCCCCAAACCGGCGTTCCCTGCGCGAAAACGCCGCGATGGCCTCGTCGAGATGCTTAGTCTTAAACGCGGGCCAAAGCACGTCTGAAAACCAGAATTCAGAATAAGCCGACTGCCAGGTCATAAAGTTTGAAAGGCGGTATTCTCCGCTCGGGCGTATTATAAAATCCGGGTCTGGGATGCCGGTGGTGTAAAGATTATCAGCAACGGTGCGCTCGGTCACGTCCTCGGGGTTTATTCTGCCCTCTTTCGCGTCTCTCGCGATTTTCTGCGCCGCGTGTACTATTTCATCCCGTCCGCCGTAGTTGACCGCCACGTTCACCTGCATTCCGGTCGCGTCCTTGCCGCCCTCCTCGGCGTCCGCCATAAGCTCTATTATGTCGTGCGGCAGCGCTGAAAGGTCGCCTATAAACTTGACCCTCATGTTTTCGTCCTTATAGTTCTTCGCGTCTCTTAGATAATTCCTGAGGATGTTCATAAGATTGTCGATTTCGTCACGAGGGCGGCTCCAGTTTTCGGTGGAAAACACATATACCGTCATATATTTTATACCCAGCTTGTTTGCGTACCGCGAGATGTTCTGAAAGACCTTGGCTCCGGCGGAATGCCCGGCCGAGCGCGGCAAAGCGCGGCTTTTGGCCCAGCGGCCGTTACCGTCCATAATAATGCCGATATGCACCGGCAGCTTTTTCGTTTTGTCAATTTTTTTTCTCATATTCTCTCCGGATATACATAACATGGTATTTAGGGGGAATGCGGCTTTCCCCTGTCTTGTCACATAGAAAGACAGGGGAGAAATCATATGCTTATATTATATGAACAATAAACAGATTTTAATGCGGACACCCTATATCTCCATTATTTCTTTTTCTTTTTTAGCGCAAAGCTCATCCGCCTGCTTGCAGAATTTGTCGGTAAGCTTCTGAATGTCCTTCTCACTCTCTTTTAAATCGTCCTCGGTAATCTCGCCGTTTTTCTTCTGCGCCTTGTATTTTTCGATCGCGTCTCTTCTGGCCGTGCGGAAGGCCACCTTGGCTTCCTCGGCGTATTTCGTCAGATCCTTTACAAGCTCTTTTCTGCGTTCCTCGGTGAGCGGCGGGAAAACCAGACGGATGATTCTACCGTCGTTTTGGGGGTTGATACCCAGGTCGGATATTTGTATGGCCTTTTCGATCATGTGCAGCGTAGAAATATCCCACGGCTGAATTTGCAGAATTCGCGCTTCTGAAACCGACACCGCCGCCATCTGGTTTATTGCCGTAGGCACGCCGTAATAGTCCACATGGATTTTTTCCAGCACGGCAGGGTTGGCTCTGCCCGCACGGACACATGCGTATTCGTCTTGCAGCCCGGCGATGGTTTTGTCCATTTTGCTTTCCGCTTTTTTCATAATTTCATCCATTTAAGTCATCCTCCTCTTATGCCGTTCATTTCTTTATAATCGTACCGATGGGCAGTCCGCAGACCGCTTTTTTAATATTGTCCGGGTTATCCAGACTGAAAACCAGAATGGGGATATCATTGTCCATGCACAGCGACGCCGCCGTGCTGTCCATAACGGCGAGGCCGTTGTTGAGTATATCCAGATAGGTAAGCTGTTCATATTTTTTGGCGTTTTCATTTTGTTTGGGATCACTGTCATACACACCGTCCACATTGGTGGCTTTAAAAATAATGTCGGCGTCAATCTCCGCCGCCCTGAGCGCCGCCGCCGTATCGGTGGAAAAATAGGGGTTGCCGGTGCCGCAGCCGAACACCACGACCCTGCCCTTTTCAAGGTGCCTCACCGCGCGGTTGCGTATGTAAGGCTCGGCGATTTCCTGCATTGAGATGCCGGTCTGCACCCTGACATCCAGCTCATACTGCTCGAGTGCGTCGGCCAGCGCCAGCGAATTGATTACAGTCGCGAGCATGCCCATGTGGTCAGCGCGGGTGCGGTCCATTTTGCCGCCGCTGCGTCCTCTCCAAAAATTCCCGCCGCCCACGACTATGCCTATCTGTACACCAAGCTCCGCCGTATCTTTAATGCTCGAGCAAATCTCCAAAACCCGGTCAAAATCAAGGCCCTGTTTTCTGCCGCCCGCCAATGCCTCACCGCTCAGCTTTATAAGCACACGGTTATAAACAGGCTTCAAAAAGCCTCACCTCCATACCCAAGAATATATCTTCACCTATTTTACAATATTCCCTTGTCAATGTAAAGATAAACCATGTGAATAAACCTAAAACTTCTTATGCGGCATCTCTGAATATGTAATAAACGCAAAAGAATACCGGCCCAGCAATCAGGGCGGTATTCTTTTTAGTTGTTTTTCGCGCCGCTAAAGCGGCAGCCAAAAAACATAACATATAGCAAATTCCTATTTTATCATGCCGGAAACTTCCTCCGCGAAATTATCCTCGCGCTTTTGAAGCCCCTCGCCCTTTTCAAACCGCGCAAACGCGGTAACGGTGATATCGCCGCCCAGCTCCTTTGACTTTGCCTCGAGATATTTCGCGACGGTCAGGTCGTTATCCTTGATGAAAAGCTGTTCAACAAGGCAGTTTTCTTTGAAATATTTGCCGATTCTGCCCGCAACGATTTTTTCCGCGACCTGCACCGGCTTGCCTTCGTTGACCGCCTGCTCGGTAAGTATCTTCTTTTCCTTCTCGAGCACCTCGTCGGGAACCGATGCCTTGTCGAGATAAGACGGATTCGCCGCCGCTATCTGCATGGCGATGTCTTTGGCAAGCACCGCGAATTCATCCTCAGCCGCGACGTTCTCCGGCGCGTCAAAGCGTACCATGACGCCGATCCGCCCGCCGCCGTGAATATAATTGGAGACGACGCCCTCATAGCGCTCAAACCGGCGGATTTTGATATTCTCGCCTATGGTCAGCACCTTTTCGCGCAGCAGCTCTTCGACCGTCATCCCGCTGCCGGCGGCCTTTAATTTAAGCAACGCGTCCACATCTGCCGGGCTCTCATTTAAAATAGTTTCCGCGACGGTTTTTACAAACGCCTGAAAATCCTCGTTCTTCGCGACAAAATCGGTTTCGGCGTTGACCTCGACCACTACGCCGCCCCGCTCGTCCGACACCGCGTAGACTATGCCCTCGGCGGCGATACGCCCGGACTTTTTAGCCGCGGCCGCAAGCCCTTTTTCCCTTAAAAGATCCACGGCTTTTTCCATGTCTCCGCCCGCCTCGGTGAGCGCTTTTTTACAATCCATCATGCCGACGCCGGTTTTTTCACGCAGCGCCTGAACATCTTTTGCGGTAAATGCCATTTTTATTCCTCCCGTATTACTGGTTTTTGATATTGTTCATCATAAACAATGCCCGCTAAAAGCGGGCATTTCGATTCGAAATTATTCCGCTGTTTCCGGCTCGTCCTGCTCGTCGACCTTTGCCGCCTCGTCCTTCGCGGCGGAGCCCATCTCGCCCTGCCTGCCTTCCATCACCGCATGTCCCATGATCTGGGCGATGAGCTTTACGGCGCGGATGGCATCGTCGTTGCCGGGGATGACATAATCGACCTCGTCGGGATCGCAGTTGGTGTCG
>DOZQ01000171.1:0-2440 GCA_003517915.1 Oscillospiraceae bacterium
CCGGGGTTCTTTGACAGTCTGAGGGCGCGGTATTTATACCGCGCCCTATTGTATTTGAAGTAGATTTATCTAAGGATGAATATAGAATTTGTCCTTACTTCTTAACAACAAACGCGTCGATATCAATCGCGCTGCCGCTTGCCAGGAAATTACGATCCCCTGTAACCTTGACTTTCAGAGTATGTATACCTTCTGTGAGTGCTCCGCTGTTATAGACGGAGGTATTGTAGAATTTGTCATAGCTCATGGCATGGGTATCAACTGTCTTTGCTATACCATCCAGTGTGATCTCGGCCTTGCCTCTCGACCAGGATTTATAGCCGATCAATTCTATTCCGGTGCCGTAGAAGGTGACCTCGACAGTGTCGCCCGCCTTACTGGAACGAATAGCACTGCCGCCAGAATAACGTGCGAACGAGAAACTCTGCCAGGTGCCCTGCTTGCCGTCCTGTACTGCCCCAAAAGTCTCTTCAAAGCGGATGGAGTCGGCATAAACTAGCTTTACCGTGGCGGTGGCATTTCCTACTTTATATGTGAAGGAATCGTCCTTTACGCTCATTTCGGTTGGAGTGAAGACAAATACGCCGTCTATTAATTCTACGCTGCCGTTTGCCGGAGGGGTATTGAGTATAGGCGTGCCTGTGGCGGAATCATTCGCCAAAACGTCGATTTCGATCGGAGCAGTGCCCCCTATAATGACCTGATCGTCTGTCAAGGCGTTTGGTACCACAAACTGGCCTTTTATATCCACCGCGTCAATATAAACGTTGTTGCCTATCGACCGATTGTTTCTGCCGACGATGACGACTGTAACCTCATGCTCACCGTAAGGCACAAAGGTCGCACCGACCTTTTGCTTAAAGGATTTGTCAATGCCGGATTGATAGAGGTCAATAGGAGCCTTGTTAGTCTTGACTCCGTCGACATAAATGTCAATCATGCCCTGTGAGTGGGATTTGTAGCTGAGAAGCGAGAAATAATTGCCTTCAAAGGTAAAGCTCATGCTTGCGCCGATCTTAGAGGCATGCATGGCGACATGCTCGTCAAACCGGCCTATCTGGGCGCGCCGACCCCAGCCAGCGGAGAAGATGAGATTCGCGTCTTGCTCCTGTACGCGGGTTGTCGGAAGATTATTGTTTTCGCCGTATTTTGTGGTTCTTGCGTCACTGATCACGCCGCCCCAGTTAAGGCCATAGGCAAAATCATAGACGTTGCCGTCCGCGTCGACATAGCTTTCCATATCGTGGGGAGTATCCTCATACTGCAGCTCGACCGTATCCATATTGGCGGGCTGCTGCGACGGGAGCAGGGCGCTGGGCTCGGTTTTGCCCGTAATAAGATCCAGCGCCGCCTGCGTCTGTACGCTGTAGCCTACGAACATAGCGGAGGCGGAAGGCTCAATCTCAGACCAAACCATCGGGTTGCGGGCCTTTACAAAAACGATAAGGGGAATTCCGGCCTCTTTCGCTGCCGCCGCGATGGTGTTGTACTGATCGAGAGTGTTGATGTTGGCGTTGTTGCTGACAGTTTTGCCTTTGTAGGAACGGTTGTCAACGTCGAAGCCCACATACTGGCCGCTTTTCCATTCGACGTTTGGATTTGCAGCTATAGACTGCTCTCTTGCCGCTGTAGCGGTATAAGGGCCGTACTGCAGGGTGATCGGGAAATATCCGTTGCCCGCACCACTTGTGAAATCGCTGCTCACATAGCCGCTGCCCGCTGTAGGAGCGCTCATAACAACGATTGCCGCGTCTGCGCCTTCTATGCCGGCCGAGTAATTTTCTCCGAAATAGCTTTGGAACAAAGCGGCCGGATTTTCGTTTCTGCCGGGATTGAGGTCGGTGGCATAAATCTTTTTGCCCGCGAGGCCGTTTTCCGCGATTACATTACCGCTGTTTTTCAGCATGACAATGGATTTGAGCTGGGTGTCATATCCGAGCTTCATGAAGTCGGAGTTTCCGACAAATTCGCGGGTTCCCTCAACATTCAAATAGGGATTCTCAAACAGGCCGGTGTTGAAGATGTTAGTGAGCAGGCGCTCGGCGTGCTGGCCCATAACGCGGTCGGCTTCGGTTTTGCCGCTGTCGTTGACCATCTTATTATAAGCGAGCATGATGTTTTCAATCGCGTTTACGCCGCCGAACTGGTCGATACCATTTTCAAGCAGAACGACAAAGCGTTCTGTGATAGTGTTGTTCTCAAGACCCCAGCACATGCCGCCG
Organism: Oscillospiraceae bacterium; assembly: GCA_003517915.1. Taxonomy (GTDB): domain Bacteria; phylum Bacillota; class Clostridia; order Oscillospirales; family Acutalibacteraceae; genus UBA8129. The sequence goes on from DOZQ01000171.1 coordinate 2,223, forward strand.
AACGACCAGGGGGAGCCCACGTCATAAACTATGTTCCAGTCTGTGCAGATGACGCCTTCAAAGTCATAGGTGTCGCGCAGCAGGTTCTGAATGATGTAACGGCTGTAGGAGTTGCCGACGTTTGCGCCGGAGGGATCCTGATCGTAGGAAATGGTGTAGTAAGGCATAACGGCCGTCGCCATGCCGGTCGCGCCGTCAAGCTTGAAAGCGCCTTCGGT
>DOZQ01000171.1:2481-4166 GCA_003517915.1 Oscillospiraceae bacterium
GCCGCCGCCCGGCCAGTGCTTGACCATGGCGTTTATACTGTCATAACCCCAGCCCTGATCGGTGCCGAAGGTGACGCCGCCGTCGCCGGCGTTTATTTCATAGGTGCTCTGGAAACCGTCGACCAGTGCGCGGGCCATGTCGACCGCAAGGTCGGAATCGTCGCCGAAGGTGCCGTTGAAGCGGCTCCAGCGCGGGTCGGTCGCAAGGTCAATCATAGGTGACAGAGCAGTCGAAATGCCCAGCGCGCGGTATTCTGCGGAGGCGATTTGACCGTGCAGCTTCACAAGTGCCGGATCAAAGGTGGCAGCCAAGCCTATAGCGGACGGCCAAAGCGAGAGATTACCGTCCTGGCCGATGTTGTATTCCACGTTTGAGGAGGAAGCCGCGTGGCGCGGGTCGGAGCTGTTGTTGGCCGGAATACCGTAGAGTCTGCCCTCAACGTGCGCCTGCACCTTGTTGGACCATGCGGCGGCAGTCGCGGGATTCGCGACGCTAGTCACCAAAACGTGGCGCAGATATTGATCGTTAAGCGCGGTCATTGTAGCGGCGGAGATATCGGTGTTGGGCACGGTGGTGTGGCTGGAATACAGCATAAGTCCGGCAATAGACTGAATGCCTTCGTTTGCGGTGCCGTCTTTAACCATCAGGCTGGCCAGGTTCGCGGCACGTTCTTTGGTGGTCAGACGCCAGTCCTCATAGGCGTCCAATAAACCGTTTTTATTAAGGTCTTTAAACGCATAGCCGTCGTCTTCAATAAGCGAAACTCCGGAAGCGTTGTTGTAACCGAGCGTCTTGCCGCCCTCATTATACACATAGACAATGCCCTGATCGTCCGGTTCAGAAACGGTGTATTTTACGTCCGCAGCCATTGCGGGAACGGCCATAGCGGCCAGAAATGCGCACACGACAAGGATGGATAGCAGTTTTTTCATTTTCATATACCTTCCTTCTTTGTTCTTGTGCATATTCCCTCTTTCTTTTATTTTTGCGCATATATCTTTTTTTCTGTTAGTTCACCCAAACCTACGCTATCACCTCCATAACTGACACGCCGCCGGGCAAATCCCGGGCTGAGCGCGCCGTGGACTAAGAAGCTGTTGACATAACCGCTCGACACCCATCTTTTGGCGTAAATTCCGCCATACTTCGTTGTCAAAACTTGCGGTGGGAACACCACAGCGGCGTTTTTTCGCCTCGTCTGACGAAAAATCCGCTCAAAAGTGTATGAATATTAACGTCAGTTAATATGCCATGCACACTATGCAAAGCATCTGAGCATTTCGGATTATGTCAACAGGTTCTAAACTGTTTCGTACAGAGCTTTAAGGTTAAACCGGTTTACGGCGCCCGTGTTCACACGGATTTTTGCCGCTACGGCTTGTTCGGCAAGCTTTTGCTCCAGGGCGTCAGAAATCAAGGCTCCAGTAATTTCTTCTCTATGTTTATCAAGGAAATAACTGTCGGCCAAAACATCGGTGCGGCTGGCAATATTGTAAGTCATATTGGCGGTGTCGTCAAAAAAAACGGGGTCGCCCTCCGGGGAATCCATCAGCTCGGCCATAAAGGGAAGAGGGAAGTTTGAGTCCTTAACCGGCACGCAGATATCCGCGCGCCCCGACGCGTCGTCGACCGAGGTTAAAATCCGGCTGTTAGCTTCACTGTGAAGCTCTTCCGCCAGACTGAC
>DOZQ01000171.1:4185-7366 GCA_003517915.1 Oscillospiraceae bacterium
TCGTTAACATCTATATATGACACCGTCACAAACGCGAATGAAACATAGTTTTCAAAAAGATACCCGCGCGTCATTTCATCGGTGATGCCGGCACCGAGCTCGTCCCGGTAATGCCCGGTCAGCAGCTCGAATTTTTTCTCGCAGGCGACAATGTCTCTGTATTCGTTTTTATTCATGCCCATCGGGCCGTAAATCGCCAGACGCCCGCTGTACTCCCATTCATCATAAACAGCAGCGTCAATTTCGGAGACCGCTTTCTCGTCCATTGAAAGCCCCAAATCGTCGAAAAGCTTGTTTATATAGAGATACCGTTTGCCCTGCGCCGCCGCGTAATCCTTTATCCACCGCTCGGCGTCTTTTCCCTCAAGCTTGGTTTCCCACAGCGCATCGCCGCTTTGACCCGACATCTCATAGGCCTTGTCATAGCCTTTGACACAAAAATAGATAAAGTGACCGTCTGTCACCTTATCGCTTCCCAACTCTAGATAAGGCGAATCGGACGCGCCGTTTGCAAAAAAGACAAAAAACAATGTTACACCCACAGCCAACAATACTGCCACACTAACTGACGCTAATATAACTCTTTTAGTTTTACTCATGCAAAACCCCGCTGTCACTAAAAAACAATTTTTTAGTATAATTATTTTATTATTATTATACTTTATTTTTATTCTTATGTAAAGTGGTTAGGATATTTTTTCTTGCTGTACGGCCGGGCCTATAATGTGATATAATTAAAAAATAATGACTCCTTGACGAAGGAGTCATATTGGGGAGGGCGGCGGAAATGGAAACCGTCAGGATTAAAAGACATTTATTCGCGTTTTATCATCCGGCGGTGCTGTTCGTTTATTTTTTAGGTGCCGCCGGACTTACGATGCTTACGCTGCACCCGGCTTTCGCGGCGGTTTCATTTATGGCGGGCGGATGTTACGCGGTCTATTTGAAAGGCCCCGGCGAATATCTTAAAAGTCTGCGCTTTTATCTGCCATTGTTTTTGGCGGTAGCCGCAGGTAACGTGTTTTTTTCAGGACTTGGGCTAAGTGTGCTGTTCTATTTCGGCGGGAATCCGGTTACATGGGAGTCGGTTTTATACGGGCTATGCTCCGGCGGGATGCTGGTCGCTGTGCTGCAGTGGTTTGGCTGCTGTGAGCGAGTAATGACAAGCGATAAGCTGCTCTGCCTTTTCGGCAGAATATTGCCGGTGATTTCAATGATGCTCGCGATGATTTTCCGTTATATCCCCGAGGTTATACGCAGGGCTAAAGAAATAAATTCGGCGCAGGCGGCACTTGTAGGGATGAAAAAATGCTCGAAACGGAAAAAAACAAAACAGGGGCTTCGGCTCGCGTCGGTGCTTATGGCCTGGACAATGGAAAATTCTATGGAAACCGCCGATTCCATGCTGGCGCGCGGTTATGGCAGCCGTAAACGCAGCTACTATACGAATGAAAGGCTGACGGTGGAGGATACAGGTTTGCTGATTTTTTTAGGGAGCCTTGCAGTATTTTCCGCCGTGATGATATTAACAAGGGTAAACCGATTCGCGTTTTATCCTACCCTCAGGGGAATGACATTGCAGCTTCCATTGCTTTTGGCTTATGCGCTGTTTCTCATGTTCCCGCTGATTTTAGAAGGAAAGGAATATATAATGTGAAAGCGGTCAGGTTTGTAAATTACACTTTTTGCTATCCGAACGCCGGGACACCGGCGCTTAAAGGTATAAATCTCAGTGTTAACAGCGGGGAATATCTGCTTATATGCGGAAAGACCGGTACGGGCAAGTCGACGCTGCTGCGCAGTATAAAGGCCGAGCTTGCGCCTGTGGGGAAAAAAACCGGCGAGGTACTTATTTTTTCCGCCCCGCGTGACGGCTCAAGGAACCGCGCGAATGTTATGAAGGTTGGGTTTGTCGCGCAGGATCCCGACAGCCAAACGGTGATGGATACTGTGGAAAGTGAGCTTGCTTTCGGGCTTCAGAATATGGGGCTTCCCGCGAATGTGATCCGCCGGAGAATGGCTGAGATTGCGGGATTTTTCGGCATAGGCGGCTGGATATCAAAAAAAATACATACCCTGTCGAGCGGGCAGAAGCAGATTTTGAATCTTGCCTGCGTGACGGCTATGCAGCCCGAAATCCTTTTGCTGGACGAACCCACCGCCCGCCTTGACCCGATAGCCTCGGCGGAGTTTTTGCAGGCTGTCGGCAGAATCAATAAGGAACTTGGGAAAACCGTTTTAATTTCTGAGCACCGCTTAGGGCGCGTACTGCCGGAGGCCGACCGCGTCGTTTATCTGTCGGGCGGAACGGCCGAAACCTACGCCTCTCCTATAGAATTTGTGAGAAGGCTTTACGGCGGGGAGGATGGCTTCAAAGCGGCGCTTCCCGCGCCTGTGCGTGTCGCTTACAAACTTGGGGAAAGGTTAGATTATCCGCTGGGCATAAAACAGGGCAGGCAGTGGCTTGCCGCGCGCGCCCCTATTTGTGCCGTGCCGGACTCCGAACCCGAAAACCCGTATGAAAAGCCGCTTATCGCCGCGAAATCGGTGTGGTTCAGGTATGATAAAAATGAGGATTTTGTGCTGAAAAACATATCCTTTGCCGCTCGCGCGGGAGAGGTTCACGCGATAGTCGGTGGCAACGGGAGCGGCAAAACCACCTTTTTGAGGCTGTTGTGCGGAGCTTTAAAGCCGAACAGGGGTAAAATATCTAAATCTGCGGATATGCGCTGCGGGCTTTTGTCTGGGGAGCCTAAGGCGCTGCTTGCTGCCGATACGGTGGCCGGGGAGCTTAGCGAGTGGCAAAAGGAATACGGTTACGGCGACCGGGATATCCAAAAAATTATGGATGAGCTTGGGATATCACATCTTACGGACAGACATCCGTACGACCTCAGCGGCGGAGAGATGCAAAAAACCGCGCTTGCGAAAATTTTACTGCTGAGGCCGGGGATTTTGCTTTTGGACGAGCCGGTCAAGGGAATGGACGCCGAGGCAAAGGCTGAACTGCTGGTTATACTCCGGCGTCTTGTAAAAGAAGGGAAATCGATAGTGCTGGTGACCCATGATCTGGAGTTTGCCGCGTCGGTGGCCGACCGCTGCTCAATGCTGTTTGGCGGCGGAATTGCCTGCACCGATACCATGCGGTGCTTTTTCTCGTCCAACCTGTTTTATACAACCG
>DOZQ01000180.1:0-175 GCA_003517915.1 Oscillospiraceae bacterium
TCCCCCGCCGATGTTCACGCTGAGAGCACGGGTCGCGGTATTGTAGGAGTACACTCCGTTCGGAACATCCACGCCGTCGATTTGGATAAAGCCGGTCTCACCTGTCGCAAGCTCGGTGCCCGCCGGCAGAACGTCGGATATTACCACGTTTGACGCATCCGACTCGCCGAGATTC
>DOZQ01000180.1:254-1390 GCA_003517915.1 Oscillospiraceae bacterium
TGTTATTGCTGGTAGTGGAAACCGATTCAAACGAAAATTCAGTTCGGGTCTGACCACGCGGAACAACATAGCTGCCGGTATAGTGACCCCATCGATAGTCGGCTGAACCTCCTACATAGGAGTCACTCGCGACCTTCTGCAAGCCCCCTGACGTAGCGCCTTCGGGCCGGAGATAAAAGTTCATTACATCTGTATTTGTTCCTCCGGCAAAATGTCCTCTGGCTCCATGATAAAATTCCCAATATACCTTCGTCCCCGGGATTGTATCCACGGTCTGATAAAGGGTACCTTCAAGACGTGCGTTCAATTCAGCGTATTGATTGCCGTCAGGTGTCCATCCGGCGAATTCTCCTCCCGCGGGAAGACCAAGGGGCACAGGCTTTTGTAATTCAATTACAACTGAGTCCGGCTTGCCTATATCGGCAGGGTTAGTCGGTCTTGTATTCCATCCGTCAACCAGAATCTGGTTAAACATATCATAAACAATGTTGCCGTCTAGCACAGGCTCCTCAAAGCTGCCGTTTTTGAAATTGAGCTTGCCCGGCTGCGGCAGCTTCGGCTGAAAATTATTCAGTTCACCCGAGGGCGGCGGGTTGTTTACCAAAATGTCATAGGTAATGTAGTCATCTTGCTTAACCTCCACCGGCTCGGTTTCGGTGCCGGGGTCGGCCTCCCCTTCGTTTACATGCGCGGTTTTAACCGGCGTTAAATCCAGTATCTCGTGGTAGGTCTCATTGGTGTCACTTGTCCTGCCGTTTATGTCAACCTCAGCCTTGTTGACGAACTCGGTCTCCGTATCCGGCTCAACCTTTACGAGCACCGTGACGACGGTCGTGCCGTAGGGCAGGTCGTCCCATTCCCATGTGACCGTGTTCGTGGCGGAGTTATAATTGGAATCACTGCCGTTTGAATCGGTGTGGCTGACATAGGTCAGGCCGTCGGGCAGCTTGTCGGTCACCGACGCGGGCTGAATCGGCTTCACGCCGAACGCGCTGATGTTTGAATAGTTGGTGTAATCGCTTTCATCCTCATGATTACGGTCTTTGTAAACGACCTTAGCCTGATTTTCATAGTATATCATGCTGTCGTCGGTCACCCTGACTTTAAAAGTAAGGGTGTACTCGTTTTCGCAGTCG
>DOZQ01000180.1:1508-2853 GCA_003517915.1 Oscillospiraceae bacterium
TCACCTGTCGCAAGCTCGGTGCCCGCCGGCAAAACGTCGGATATAACCACACCCGAAGCGTCCGATTCGCCAAGGTTCTTGGCTTTAATCTCATATTCCACTATTTCGCCGTTTGTGACTGTTCCGTCAGAATTGTTGGATTTCATAAGGTCGATGTAGCTGTTGGTGTAAAGTCGTATGCCGTCGAGATAGTGGCCAGCCGCTGTGTTATTGCTGGTAGTGGAAACCGATTCAAACGAAAATTCAGTCCGGGTCTGACCCGGCGGCACAACATAGCTGCCGGTATAGTGACCCCAGTTATAAGTGGCTGAACCTGCTACATAGGAGTCAATCGCAACCGCTTCTGGTTCCCCTGTTGTAGCACCTTCTGGCCTAAGATAAAAGTTCATTTTATCCGTATTATTTCCAGCTATATATCCTCTGGCTCCGTGATAAAATTCCCAGTATACTTTCGTCCCCGGAACTGTATCCACGGTCTGATAAAGGGTGCCTTCAACATATGCGTTTAACTCGGCGTATTGATTGCCGTCGGGTGCATAAGCGGCGAATTGTCCCGCAGCCCCACCGGCGGACACAGGCTTTTGTATTTCAATCATTTCGGACTGCGGATTGCCTAGATGGGCCGGGTTAGTCGGCCTTGTGAACCATCCGTTAACCTGACTCTGGTTCTGAATCCAAGAAGAAGTGCTAATCACCGGTTGCTCAAAGCTGCCGTTTATGAAATCAATCTTACTCGGGCGCGGTGCTTTCGGCTTGAAACCTCCGGATTCCCCCGATGGCGAGGGGTTGTCCACCAAAATATCATAGGTTATGTAGTCGTTATTCCTGACCTTCACCGGGTTGGTTTCGGTTCCGGGGTTGGCGATCCCTTCATTTAAATGCGCGGTTTTAACATGCGTGACATCCAATATCTCGTGGTAGGTTGCGTTGGTTTCGCTCGCCCTGCCGTTTATGTCAACCTCGGCCTTGTTGACAAACTCGGTTTCGCTGTCCGGCTCGACCTGTACAAGCACCGTGACGGTGGTTGTGCCGTAGGGCAGGTCGTCCCACTGCCAAGTGACTGTGTTTGTGACGTTATTATAGGCGGAGACGCTGCCGCTCTGATCTGTATGGCCGACATAGGTAAGTCCGTCGGGCAGCTTGTCAGTTACCGACGCGGGCTGCACCGGCTTCACGCCGAACGCGCTGATGTTTGAATAGTTGGTGTAATCGCTTTCATCCTCATGATTACGGTCTTTGTAAACGACCTTGGCCTGATTTTCATAGTAGACCTTGCTGTCGTCGGTCACCTTCACTTTAAATGTAAGTGTGTATTCGTTTGCGCAGTCGGCCGAGAAAGAGCCGT
>DOZQ01000180.1:2971-17549 GCA_003517915.1 Oscillospiraceae bacterium
GGTGCCCTCGGGCAGAACGTCGGATATTACCACGTTTGACGCATCCGACTCGCCAAGGTTTTTAGCTTTAATCTCGTATTCCACTATTTCGCCGTTTGTAACGGTTCCGTCAGAATTGTTGGATTTTATGAGGTCGATATAGCTGTTGGTGTAAATGCGTATGCCGTCGAGATACTGGCCGTGCGCGGGAGAGCCCGTATAGGACGCAGCCGCCTCAAACGCCAAAAGGGTGCTGGTCTGTTCCGCCGGAACCGTATAGCTTCCGGTGTATTTCTTCCAGCGCTCCGATACCTTCGTTGTACAAGTTGCCTGCAAAGTGCCGGCAGGCGGATTGGCCCTGTTTGTCGAAGAATCCCCAGCTTCGCCCGGTGCGGGCGTTCCGTAAATATAGACGTTCAGACTTTCCTCAGACGACTGAGTCCCTCCGCCATGCGGCGTGCCGTTTAGACCTTGAGCCGCTTCATGATAAAGCTCCCAGTAAACCTTTGTGCCGGGCACCGTCTCAACAATCTGATAAAGGCGGGACGGATAATGCGCGTTTAATTCAGCCGCCTGATAACCGTTCGGATAAGGATAGGTCATCCAAGATATATTTGCGCCGGTAAAGTACTGTATGCAGTTCCAATGGGCTCTTCCAATATCCGCCGGGTTGGTCGGAACGGTATACCAGCCGTCAACCATTGAATAGCGGTAATATGCGCAGCCTATATACGAGCCGGTCTCAATTCCGGCATTGCTCCAAGGGTTATCCTCCGGGAACATCGGAGTTGTCGCTACCACCGGCTGTTCAAAGCTGCCGTTTATAAAATTGATTTTGCCCGGCTGCGGCAGCTTGGGCTTGAAACCTTCGAGCCTGCCCGAGGGCGGCGGGTTGTCGACCAAAATCTCATAGGTTATGTAGTCGCCATTTCTGGTCTTGACATAATTTTCATCATCGCCGTTTTGGGCAGTGCCTGAGTAGTTCAGATAGGCGTTCTTTTTGTGAACGACGTCTGCGAACACAATTGTTACTATAATATCGTCCTCAACGTCGTTGAGCATAACGTTTCTGCCGTCCAGCCCTTCTACTATCTCGGCCTTGTCAAACGCCAGATAATAATACGTACCTCCGCCGCCGTCGGTACCCACCATTATTTTATAGGTCTTGTCCACGACAATCGCGTCGGCAAGGTAATCGACGCCGTCCAATGAAATATTGCGCCGGTAGGTTCGCCTGACTGTGAACGTATCGGTGCCGTCAAGCCTGGGGGAGTTTATGACAACCGGGTCGCCCATATCCCCATCGTCGTTTTCGGTCATTTGCAGAATGATTTTGGTTATGTCATGCGGGCCGTAGCCTTGGGAAAATTTCCAACTGATCTTGGCCTGCTGCCCGCTGCCTACCTCGAGCTCCTTATGCCCGACCGTGTCGCTGAAAGCCGGGTTTGCCGCCGCTCCTATGCTAAGGGAGAGCGCCTCGTCGTTCTGCTCGCCGGTTTCGGTGCCCGTTTTTACGTTGATTTCAGCATTAAACGGCAATTCCTTATAATAAATCAGCTTGCCGTTTTGCAGATACCGACCATCGGCCAGTTCCCAGTAATAATCAAGAAGATAGTTGGTCTTGGTCGTATCCGTAAACGGCGCAATGCCGTTGAATCTGTTGTTGTTGCCGGCGCTTAGCGCCGAGCTTCCTCCCGCGTTATCCAGCCCGATTTGCGAGCTGTACGCAACCAGATTGTTGTTTATGTCCACCGTAGCGTCACGGAAAACTTTAAGATACAGCTTGCCCGTATCCGCGTTGTCGCCGGCGGTTTTGCTCATATGACTCGCGTACGCGCCGATATATTTGTTGTCGTCACCGAGGAAAAGCGGCAGCTTTGGGCTGTCCGCAAGATCTGCCGTACCCACGTTTCCATCCGGAAATGCCTGATTCTTTTCTTGATATTCGGTGAAATCCGCAAGCGTCGGCCCGTCGGGATAAACGCCGACGGTAACATCCTCCATATCGCTGTTCATGCGCGGGCCGGTCGAATAGGCCATGCGCACCTCGTCGGCGTGGTCATAGGTGCTGCCTTTTGAAATGAGCCGGCCGCTGCCGGGGTCAAGCGCCGCTGTGGGGATTATGCGCATACGGCGTGACGCCACCTGCCCGCCCACATCGGCGTAGACATGAAGCCATTCAATGCCCGGCACAAAATCCTTGCAGAAATAGCCGCCGCTGTCCTGCCCGAGATACAGCACTTCCAAACCGGTTTCGCCCCACAGGTCGACCGTAGCGGGAATAAGCTCGCTGCCGTCATTCGACGTTGCGGCATACGGGCTGAAAACCCTGAAGTTCGAGATTCGTATGGTTGCACCCGACGCCGCCTTGGTTTGTGTCTGCATTCGTATATACTTGGCGTTTACCGCCGGAAAGTCATGCACATTAAGCCCGGTGGTTCCTGTGACCAGCCCGCCTGACGCCGAGCCCACGACCGGAGCATTGGTGAAATTTATACCGTCGGTGGAGGTTTGAATGTAGTAAGTCGCGGCACGGTTGGTCGTGGTCGGCCAGTTAATTTCGACCCGTTCCACCGGTTTGACGCTGCCCAAATCCACCTGATACCACGGGAAAGGAGCCGCGGTGACGTTGGTCGATATCCATTCGGTCGCGTTCTCCTGCAAAGCAACCACCGGAGAGTTTGCCAAAGCGTTTGTGGTAGAAGCGGTGGCGGTCACCATGCCGTCCACCCAGAATTCAAAAATGCGGATGGCCGCGGTTCCGACCCTGGACAATGCATACATACGCACATACCGGCCAGTTGTGCCGGGCGGCAGGGTAATCTCATTAACTCCGCCGGGATTAAGCGCACCGCCGTTCGCGGCCGAATAGGTGTAAACCGTATTCCAACTGACGTTGTCGCTCGAGACCCTTATCTCATAGTCGGTAGCCCGGTTGGTGGTAGTGGACGGCCAGACAATGCGCATTTTGGAAAGTGGCATCCTTTTTCTCAAATCCAGCTGATACCATGCGTTTACCACGTTGTCGGCCTGCCAGTATGAGGTAGTGGTCGTCTCGTTGCCGTCGACGGCATAAGGGATATTGCTTCCGCCAGAAGCGGTCGGCACGGCGGTGAACAGCGCCTGATCGTCCCGGTAATTGGGGTCAACCAAAGAACCCTTCGCCCAACTGGTCGACAAAGCCGACGTCGCGCCGTTATCGCCGTATACCCTAAAGCCCGAAATCTGGATGGTTGCGGCGGAAGCGCCCTTAGCTGTGGCGTAGATTTGAATATACCGGGCGGTTTTACCCGGCAGAGAAATATAATTCGTGCCGCCGGCGTTGCCCGTGTAGATATGGTCGGCAGGCAGAGCCAGCCAGTCGGCATCGCTCATATCGTTATTTGATAACTTTATTTCATAGCTGGTGGCTCGGTTGTTGTCGCTGGTCGACGCCGGCGGCCAGTCGATCTCTATACGGTCGACCGGCTTAACGCCGCCCATATCCACGATAAGCCAAGGGTTGGGTACATTTGCCGCCCGCCAGAAGGTTGCGTCATCTTTCAGGGCGTTAGCCGGATAGTTTGCCGCCCCGCTTATGCCGGAAGCCCGCGCGGTCACCATGCCGTCCACCAAAAACTCATGGATACGGATAGCGGAGGTCGCGGCTCCGGCTTTTTGATCGGTCTGCATTCGCACATAACGCGCGTTTACCGTCGCCGGCAGTTCATGCAGGTTAATCCCGGTAGTGGCTCCCGTGACGGTCAGGACGTCGGTGAAAGCGACGCCGTCGTTAGAGGTTTGAAGCCTGTAATTCAAGGCTCGATTTGCGGTGGTCGGCCAGGTTATGTTTATCTTTTTAACCGGCATCTCAGTGCCCAGATCCACCTGATACCACGGAAGCGTATTATTTCCGGAGGATGCCCAGGACGAAGTGGCGACGCCGTCTATACCATAGGGGATATCACTGCCGTTTAAAGCGGTCGGCACAGCGGTAAACAGGGCGTGGTTGACGCTGTGATCAATTGAAGGGAGATCACCCTGCGTGGTAGTGTTGTAGAATTTACGGGTGAGGTCGCGCACCGTGTCGTAGACCTCTTTGCCGAGAACCGGCGCGGGCGCGGAGCCGTCGTAGGTAAAGCCCTTGTCCCAGGTTTCAAGCTTTGCGGTGGCGGTCGAGGCTCTGGAATACGCCTTGACAAGATCGCTGAGCTCGGTTTGGCTCATCCAGTTGGTGTTGGTAAAGGTTGTAGGTAGCGCGAACACTTTAAGCTGCGGATAATGGTCTTTCTCGAACACCCACTTGTCATTATCCGAAAAACCGGTGAAGCTTGCGTTTGTAAGGCCGTCCGACGCCGTATTGCTGTTCGGCGCGGAGGTAAGCCCCGTGCCCGATTTATCGGTGTCGGTGGTCAGTACTCCCTTGAGATCTTTGTTCGCGACGGTCTGCGCCTGCAGCCAGTCGCTGGTGTAGCCGCCCCAGTTAGCGCCCGACGAAGCGGTGCTGCCGGTGGCCCACTGCTTCATGCCGGTGGTCTGCTTGTCATAGAAGCAGTTGGTGAAGCGATAGCTTGTCGTGCTGTTATTGTATGTACCTAAAAATCCGCCAACATTTTTACTGTCATTCTGGCGATCCGGCGAAACGTTTGTGTCGATGCTGCCAACCTCACCGGCGGCATAGCAATCGGTGTAATAGTCGCTGCCGAGCCCCACTTCTGAGGCAAAGCCGCCTATGTCCGTTCCCCCGCTCTCCATACCGACCGAGGCGGTGGTATAGCAGCTGTTAAATCTCTTTGCCGCTGTTACTCCATCCGCCGCATTCGATGTCGCCTTTGAGCCAAAGCCGCCAAGCTCAAGCTTGCCTTCCAATATTCCTGTGGCGAAGCAGTTGTTCATTCTTATGGTTCCGTGCCCGATAATGCCCAAAAACGCGCCCACCTGCTTGTTGCCGTATATCTCCATGCCAGTAAAGCAATTTGTTATGGTAGCGGCGCTTAGAGGGTTACTGCATGAGACAAACCCGCCCGAATGTCCGCCGTTTGAAATCACCGTGCCGTCCACCGCGAAACAGTCCGTAACGACCGTCGCCATCCCCTCATACCCTGAGGGCATAAGAAACCCGGCGACATGCGCGGTTCCGTTACCGTTGTCTAATCCTCGGTTATAAAGATGAACATTCCTTGTGTAGCTGTCGGTAATGGTGAATCCGTTTCTTACAAAGCCGGTTAAATAACGGTCATCCGCACCGGCCGGAGTTGACGCCATAGAATTTTCCACCGCGCAGTTGTTCATAGTCCTCGGCCCGGCCGTAACGGCAAAGAAAGCGGTTTGCCCGGCGGATGAATCCTTTATATAAGAGTGGCTTATGCGCATATTGTTAACCTGTGTGGCATATGAGTTCCCAGTCATGCTGCTGAATAATGCGGCATTGCCTCCCGTCGGCGCGTTCATATAGAAATTGTATACCGTGTGCCCGCCTCCTTCGGCACTCCACACGGCTGAAGTGGCTGTCGTCGTCGTCCAGTTGCGGCCCAGATAACCGCCAAGGTCAATATCATTTTGCAGAATAAAAGAACGGCGGTTTACAATGCACCAGCGAAACTGCTCCGCCGTCGTCACCTTATAGGGATTGGTGGTTGCATTATACGCCGCGCCGGTTACCGTATCAGCGACAGTCATGGCCGTGCCGGCCGCGACGCCGTCCCAGGGCGCGGAAATTTTCCCCGCAAGATAATCCTCCCGCAGATCCAGCCGCCACGGCCCTTCAGCGGCGGTAGTCATACTGACCCCGTCGTGAGAGGTGTAAGGGGTTCCGGCCAGTTTGTTGCCGGCCTTCACCTTGGCCTCCTCCCAACGGGCGTCATAATATGCCCGTGTGCCGGGCTGCGGTTTCTCCGCAAGTGTAGAGTCTGTTTGCATACTGGCTATACCGAATACACCGCAGATAAGCGCCAAAACCAGTACGCAAGCGGAAATACTTATCGTGTTTTTATGTAGGTCACGAGTAAGTTTGGTAAACATATTTTCCCCTTTCTGACACAGTTGGCTTGTGCCATGCAATATGTGTTTTTAATGCTTTATTGAGTTTGTCATGCATATTATCAAGATTGTATTTAAGTAATAAAAATATTCTCATACATAATAAAATCCCCTTTCATTGCAAAAGACTGTTATTACCATAAATAATTTTAAATTCCACAATATTGATTTTATATGATTTTGGCAGTATTTACTTGTTAATGTACACCTTTTTAGGGCAGTATATTCTATCACCTAATTTTAAACGTTACGCCGTAATTATATCACAATAACAAAATTTGCACAATATATTACTATAAAAAAATATACTAAAAATAATAGATTTACATAAGAATCGAAAAAAAATATGAGTAACAATAAGTGATTCTTAAATTATGTAAAACATTAAATATATTAGGCAATAATTTACTTGAGTGATTTCAGTCAATCAAAAAAAATTATTCTCCCCTTTCAAATTGGTGTTTATAACCACGGAACTGTCGTTTTCTGTATGGTATACTTATCCCACAAAGTCAAACAGAAAGGACAGTGGGGATTATGCTGCGTCAAATCATTAAAATCGATGAGGAAAAGTGCAACGGCTGCGGTTTGTGTGCCGACGCCTGCCACGAAGGAGCCATAAGCATGGTGAACGGCAAAGCGAAATTAATTCGTGACGATTACTGCGACGGACTTGGTAACTGCCTGCCGGTTTGTCCCACGGGAGCAATTACTTTTGAGGAACGCGAAGCGGCGGAATACAATGCGGCGGAGGTGAAGAAGAATATGGAACAAAAAAATCAAGAAACACTGGCCTGCGGCTCTCCCGGCACAAACGCAAAAACTCTGACAAGAGATCCGTCTTCGCCACAGGCCGCGGCTCCGGCACAAACGGCGGCGTCACAGCTAAGGCAATGGCCGGTTCAGATAAAGCTTGTCCCAGTGAACGCTCCTTATTTTGAAAACGCCCATCTGCTGATCTCCGCCGATTGTGCGGCATACGCTTACGGCAGTTTTCATCAGGATTTTATGAAGAACAAAATCACCCTGATCGGATGCCCGAAGCTGGACGAAGGCGACTACGCCGAAAAGCTCACTGCAATAATTAAAAACAATGGCATTAAATCGGTAAGTGTCGTCCGCATGGAGGTCCCCTGCTGCGGGGGTATTGAAAACGCTGTTAAAACCGCCTTGCAAAACAGCGGTAAAATGATCCCGTGGCGTGTGGTCACAATCGGAACCGACGGTGGCATAATAGCAGACATTTGATATGCCGAAGTAATATATAACTTCTACGTCGTATTTCCTATAAATCCTTGTTAATACAACTGTCAATAAACGCCTCGATACGTTCAAGTTTTTCCTTTAGCGCTTTCTCGTTAAAGCTGTACAACAGTTCCTCCACAATCATACGGTATACTTCCGGAATAAGTATCCCTGCACAGCCGTAAATCGGCGTCCCCTCTATAAAGGCAATCACAATTGGTACTCCGAACGCTCCATAAGTATCAGCCGCTCTTGGGTTATCATCGTGATTGATTCTGGCAAATATGAACTTACCGCCTTCTTTTCGCTCCAGATCATTGAGCATATCTGTGATAAGCGGACACATGGGACACCAGTCGGTATAGAACATCAAGAGTAATTTTCCATGCCGTAATGCTTCCTCAAAGCTGTTGTCGGTGAGCTCTTGCATTTTCGCCTCTCTCCATCAATATATAGAATATTTCATTGTATGCGCAGCAGAGCCGATTGTTCCATGAATTCGAAATCCCCGCCCATGTTAAACATAGGCGGGGATTTTAGTTTTCTGCTTAAGCGCCAGAATTATGCCGGATTCATTTTTCCGCAAACTGCATATGCCCTTATCCTGAAGTTGACAGGATTTTGCAAGTTGCTGTGAGTTGTAGCAGTAACCGTCCACCCTGTTCGCTGAAGTGTTCGATCGCTTGAATCCGGCTGTGGATCCGGTGAACTGCGAACAATAGCAACATCTGGAACAGCAGGGCTATCACTTTGGTCGGTTACGCTGCCGCCGCCGCCGAGAACATAGAAACCCGTCGGGCACGTAACTGTCCATGAGCGTTGAGTATTTGCTCCCACTGCGTTAAAGTCATTGAAACTCCCCGCATATTGAACTGTCATATAATCCGGAACATTGTCAACACCTGTTATTCCGCGGATACTCGGGCCTGTTGCTCCAGTTGCACCTGTTGCTCCTGTAGCGCCGGTCGCTCCTGTAGAGCCAGTCGCTCCGGTTGCACCTGTTGATCCGGTGGAGCCAGTCGCTCCTGTAGCGCCGGTCGCTCCTGTAGCTCCGGTTGCACCAGTCGTTCCTGCAGGACCGGTTGCTCCTGTAGAGCCAGTCGCTCCGGTTGCACCTGTTGATCCGGTGGAGCCAGTCGCTCCTGTGGAACCTGTAGCTCCTGTAGAACCGGTAGCTCCTGTAGCGCCGGTAGCTCCTGTAGCGCCGGTAGCTCCTGTAGCTCCGGTTGCACCAGTCGTTCCTGCAGGACCGGTTGCTCCGGTAACACCTGTCGCACCTGTTGGTCCGGTTGCTCCCGTGGCTCCAGTCATGCTGGCTGAACCTGCAGGGCCAGTCGCTCCTGTAGCACCAGTTGAGCCGGTAGCGCCTGTGGAGCCGGTTGCTCCGGTAGAGCCAGTCGCTCCGGTTGCACCTGTTGAGCCAGTAGCTCCAGTAGCGCCGGTTTCACCCGTGGCTCCAGTTGCTCCGGTCGCTCCTGTGGAGCCCGTTGCACCTGTTGAGCCGGTCGTTCCTGTAGCGCCGGTTGTTCCTGTAGCACCAGTATAAACGTTTATTTATGCACAACCAGAATAACCTCACAAAAGAAACAGCCCATATTGAAAATTTGCTTACGGTTTGCGACCCGGCATCCGTCGCCGATCAAATTGAGTATTTAACAGCGATGATTATGTCGAAAAGAGCATTGGCAAAAATCGGGTCACCAAAGATTTCAGCCCAAGCTTATCAAACGCGATAAGACAATAAATGTCAGGCGGCAATGACCGCCACTAAAAATCAGGAGGAAATGAAAATGCTGTATATCCATAAGAACACAGGCGTGACCGTCGAGCTTACTGAACATAAGGGCTTTTCACTCTTTTAAATCTCACTCACTAACCAATGCATACGCCGATATTTTACGTATTCGTACTGCTATGAGCATAGAAACAGCATAACTCAAGAGTATCAATGCAATACCGGCTGTCCCCAGCCAAGCCATCGGCAATGGCAAATCAGCCTTCACAATGCCCATGCCTGTCATCATCGCGGCCACCAGCGGGTTGAAGCCCACGCAGCCAATAACGATGCCTGCCGCAATACCGATAAGTATTGACGGCGTTAGATTCAGTGCGATTTGATTCATAAGCTGCAGGGTGGTATATCCCAATGCTTTTTGGGTACCCAGCTCCCTCCTTCTGCGAATTACAATAGTTTTGATAACCATATACAGCGCCAGCACCACTACCACCAGCGTTATCGCTACAATGCCTATAGCAACCATAACCACGATTCCGCTCATGCTGGAGAGTATTACGTCTATCATACTAAGGGTGTTACTTGTTGACATGAAGATGTCGCCCTCGCGTGCCTTTACATCTTCGATGAAACTGTCTATATCAACGTCCTCGTTAAGATAAATGTTGTAACCGTAAAACTCATAGTCCGGCAGGAGCCTGCGTATCGCATCGCCGGTGATGAGTCCGTTAAACCCGACGTTATTGGTGTATTGCACCACACCCGTCACCAGATACTGTTCTTCCGTACCGTTGCCGTTGGCTTCAACCATTACGAAGTCTCCCGCACCTTTATCCAAAACCCTGGCCGTGGAACTCCCCAATGCAATTTCATTACTGTGTACCGGATATTGCCCTTCTATAAGCATATTTCCTTCCATTAAGGCGCAGTCTTCGACAATGGAGGGATTGTTGTCCGTGCCGTCAATATTTAATGATACCGTACCGGTTTCAAAGCCGAATACTTTTCTCACGTCCGGGTGCTGGGCAATTCTTTCCGGGAAATCCTTGCCGTAAGTGCTATCCTTCAAGACAAGGCTGACTTCGGGAACCTCGCCGAAAAAGCCGCGTATAAAGCCCTCTGTGTTCACGTTCATGCTGTAATGCAGTGTCAGGCCCATCACCACCGCCACCGCTACCGCCATCATTATAATACCCATCATAACGGCTTGGCGCTTGGCTGTAAAAATCTGTTTTAATGCCAGAAGAAAGCTTAATGAGCCGCGCGCTTTTTCCAGCGGGAAAACATTCTTTTTGAAGTTATGCGTTGTTATGCCGCCGCGCAGGGCAATCAGGGGATGAAGCTTCTTGATTTTTATTGAGGATAAATAGGTGATAAGCAGAACCGTTAACAGCATAAATCCCAGCGAAACGGCCGCCGCGCCGGGATTAAAGCCAGGCACCCATTCCAGCGAGAGCTGCGGACGAAGAATATTCGCGACTATCGGGATAAACACTTGTGCAACGCCCAGCCCAAGTATACCGCCCGCTAAAGTGATCAACCCAAACTGCATCGTCATCGAAATCACAATCTGGCTGCTCTTGTAGCCTACGGCCTTGAGTGTGCCGATATTTATCATGCTCTCTTGTATGCTGTTTACTATCCTAAAGTGTATGATGATAAGAGAAACCGCGAGCAGTATCACCGCGAAAGCCACCACCAAAATTGAAACTATAGTGGGGAATGTGGTGCGTGCCTGCTTCGCCAGCAAATAACTCGATTGCAGTATTACGCCATCCTGCGGCATATCACTGCTGAAATCCTGCTGAAATTGCTCCGCATCTGAATAGTCGCTTAGCCGTGCGCTGATCATCGTGGTTTCGCCCATTGGCATGGCAGCCGCGATCTCATCGAAGCGTTCGTCCGGCACATAAATACGGTACACGGTGTTCATCGGCGAACCGAAGGTTATTTCCTCCGTTGCACCCGCGATTGTGAAGTTTAACTCCGCGCCGTACAGCGAAGCCTGGAATTCCTCGCCGATTTTACCGCCGTCGCTCTCCAGCATAAACCCCGGCAGATATGCGGCATCGCCCTGTAAAATCAGATTGTCATCGCCCATATCTATTAGCGCGGGGGCATCCATTAACTGTTTTTCATCGGCGCGAGAAAAAAAGATGTATCCCGTGCTGGTGGTGGAGCCAGCCGTGAATTGTCCCATCCCGCCCACAAGCTCAAGTGTTTCGGTCTGTGTAACACCGGGATAGTCTTTGATGTAGCGGCTTATACCGTCCTTGTCAGCGTCTTGCGAAGCGAGCACATATATATGAGGGGCGTTCCGCTCCACGCCTTTTGAGTCAAAGAAGGCATTAATACCCGTCAACAGTACAATCCCCACGCAAAGAAGGGCGGAGGCGATAAGCACAAAGATAAGCAAGCTGACCGATTGACTCTTGTTTTTACGAATATTAGCCGTCGCCAGCATATATATACTTCTCATGCCTACCACCCCATTTCGCTGAGGAATGCGTTCAGCTTGTCGTGCCGTTCATAGCTGCCGCTTTCGTACCGTCCCAGCTCGCATTCACCATGAATCACACCGTCCCGCAGATACAATATACGGTTGCCTCGCCGTGCCGACTTCAAGTCATGCGTCACCATGATTACGCTCTGCCCGCTCCTATTGACCTCGGTAAGCGCGTCCAGCACGGCCTCGCCGTTCGCGGAATTCAGCGCGCCGGTAGGTTCGTCGGCAAAAACGATTTTGGGATTATTAATAAGTGCGCGGGCAATTCCGGCTCGCTGCGCCTCGCCGCCGGACACCTGTGCCGGGAACTTGCGCCATGTTGGTTCATCAATATTCAGCCGCGCTAAAAGCTCTTTGCCCCGCTTTGCCACGGCCTTGCGGTTCTTGTTTACAAGCAGTCCGCTGGCCATGATGTTGTCAAGGATGCTCATGTTATCCAACAGATACATCTGCTGGAACACAAAGCCGCAGTTATCCCGCCGGAACACCGCCAGCTTATCGTTGGAGAGCTTTCCTATTTCCCGCCCGCCGAAATATACGTCGCCTAATGTCGGCTTATCCATGCCTGACAATGCGTAAAGCAATGTGGATTTCCCCGCGCCCGACGGCCCCATAATCACGGTAAAGTCACCTTTATTAATTTCCAAGTCAAGATTCTTCAGGACATGCTGCTGCAAGCCTCCGCTGGAAAAGGTCTTGCACAGCTTATTAGTGGTTAGAATTGCGTTTGACATAACCCTACTCCTTTATATAATATGAGTGCAGTATTAACTGCCGCAGCCTCATATTACACCATAAATCCTTAACCAGTCTTTGCCTGTTTCTTAACTAATCCTTAATTCTTCACGCCAAACGCAGCATGACTATAGCGGCAAAGCCCTCCGGGCGATTCTCACAGCGAAGGTTTCCCGACATATGTGAGAGCAGCGTATCAGCGATATACAGCCCCAAGCCGTAGCCTCCTTGGTTGGCGGCGTTTTTACCCCGGTAGAACTTACCTGTTATTAGCGGCAACTCGTCACCTGATACTCCGGAACCGGAATCAATTGTCTCTATGATAAGGTCACGCCCATCAATAACCGAACGTATCTCTATATCAGTACCGGCATACTTGTACGAATTACCCAAGATGTTGTCAAATATCTGCTGCAATCGTATCATGTCACAGAGCACAATGCAGCTTGGAATTTCAAACGGCTTCACTAGCCCCCGATAGTCTGCGCTGCATATAAGCTGTGGTATTACAGTGCTTTGAATTTCTGATACGGTTACAGAAAGCTCCTGCAAATCCTCCAATGTAGCGTGAAACATATTTGTAACCAAGGTGTTTATTTGCTCCGCTTTTTCGCCTATGCGCATGAGCTGTCTTTTATCCTTATCGTCCCTGTCGGTAACCAGCATAAACTCCGTTGCAGCCTTGATGGAAGCTACAGGTGTCTTGATGTCATGACTAAGCGACGCGACAAGTTCCTTCTTACTCCGGTCGGCGTTACGCTCATTTTCCCGCGCACGTTTTAATTCCTCGCGCATAAGGTCAAAGCTCTCGGTAAACGCCCCAAATGTGCCGTCCTTATCCATAGATAGCGGTATATCCAGATTGCCCGACGCAACATCCCGCGCAAAGCGCCTAAGCTTGCGAAACGGGCGGAGTATTCTCTTATTACAGTACAGATACAGCAATATAGAAGCCGCCGCCATCAGACCGGCATATGCAAACAGAAAAATTTGCAGACCCCTGTCCCTGCCGCGTCTGGCCGCGTCCATGCTTTGCGTTTGCTCCATGACTGCCTGAGTCAGACTGGACACCGCCTCGTTTGGATCGCCGTTTTGCAGACCTGCGTTCACCGCATCGTTTATGGCTACAACGTTCAGTTCCGGGGAGGTATCACTGCCAAACAGCAGCAATATCCCGCTGGTTCCGATAAGCAAAACGCATATGAAAAGTATCAAAGCCTTTCTCATGATTCCGCCGCCTCAAATACATAACCCGTGCCCCATACCGTTTTGATGTATTTGGGTTCGTTAGGGTTATCCTCTATCTTCTCCCTTAGATGCCGGACGTGGACATTCAGCGTATTATCGGTGGTGATGGATTGCTCCCATACCTCACGGAAAATCTCGTCCTTGGTTACTACGCGGTTCTTATTCTTTACAAGGAACGCAAGCAATTTATACTCCATCGCTTTGAGTGTAAGCTTAACGCCCGCAACATACACTGCGGTATGCTCAAAGTCAACGCGCAGCTTATCGCAGACGAATATGGCGTCGCCTTCGCTCTTATACCTTTTCAGCACAGCTTTTACCTTTGCCAGAAGAACAGGCAGTGAGTAGGGCTTTGGGACATAATCATCCCCGCCGATATTCAGTGCCAGCAGCATGTCGGAATCGCTCGTCCTCGCGCTGATAAAGAGGATGGGTATATCCGTCGTTTCCCTTAATTGCTTGCACAGGTCAAACCCTGACGTACCGCCGAGGTTGATGTCCAGAAGGATAAGGTCTGCCTGATTGTCACGGAAGAAATCTACGCAGGCTTTAGCGTCCGCCACCCACGCGGTGCTCACGCCAAAGGTGTTGAAATAGTCGCGGGTATTCTCGGACAATAGTTCCTCGTCGTCTACTATAAGGCAATCATATTTCATGTGCTGTACCTCTCTTTGATACTCTCGATTTGACAAAAACATTTTATAACTGTTCCTACGCATTGCTCAATGGTTCAAACCGACAAACTAATTGTATTTGCCAATAGATGTTTTGTTAAGCCATCATCGCCAGCTTCATGCTTTGCGCCAAGCGCGGCGTCAGGGATTTGGTCTCATCAAATGCTTCTTCACGGGAATGCTTGACGACATCAGGTATAACGCGGAAATTGCAAAGCAATATGAAAATGAGCTTTTATTTCATATCTTCTCATTGCAACTATTCTATCATCCGTTGGACACTTTTACCAGATTTTTTGGTTTCAAAACACGCTCTAGGTTTAATTCTATTATACCATAATTCAGACAGGCATTCATCTCATTCTTGCCTAATCAGGTCAATGCCCGTATTTACGGGCTTTTCTCGACTTTCGCCCCATCGCCGCCATGTCCAATCTT
>DOZQ01000180.1:17613-17876 GCA_003517915.1 Oscillospiraceae bacterium
GCGCAGGATCATCTTCTCGTCAGCGTGCCCTACGCGGTCAATGCACAGCTTCATCGGCACTCCCAACTCAGCGAGCAGCGAAATGTGCGAGTGTCTGAGCCCGTGGAGAGTAGGCGCTTGATCCTTTGTCAAACCCAAGGCTTCAAAACAGGCCCTACTCAAATAGTGCGCCAGCAGTTCCCTTGACGGCGTCCGCCCGTCGTCCAGCGTGAAAATAAAGCGCGGGTCCGTCTGTGAGCGTTTGAAGGTGTCCAGGATTTCCA
>DOZQ01000180.1:17971-18184 GCA_003517915.1 Oscillospiraceae bacterium
TCCGAGTCATAGTCCTCAAACTGGAGCGCCAACAGCTCGCCAATCCGTAATCCCGTCAGGAATAAAAATTCGAGACAGAGTGCCGGACGAGGTTTACCCGCACCTTCAACAACATGCAGCACTTGCTTCATCTCGTCATGTGTCAGATACTTCTTGCGATCCTGCGCCAGCCGCTCCTCGCTGAGTTTCCGCTTGGCAAGCACGACAGCCGTC
>DOZQ01000180.1:18321-18954 GCA_003517915.1 Oscillospiraceae bacterium
AGCATCTTGCTTTCGTTGAAAAAGCTCGATGCCTTCAGTTCTTTCTCGCGGATTACCTGCCATTCATCGAAAGCGGCCTGTATTGATACAGACGAGTTGAAATTGGCGTTATCCGTGCGCGCTTTGTCAATTTTCTGCGCCAGCAGAATCTTGGCTTCAGCTTGGACGGCCCTGGACTTTGAGCCGAGCGTGACAGTGACCTGCTGCCACTTGCCCTCCCTTTCGTTATAAAACTTTTCAAAGTACCGAACTTTCCCGTTCTCCAGTTCCTTCAAAAACATTGTTGCGTCCTCCTTCTCAATCGGAGAAACGCAGCGTCTTACGCTCCAATTATAGCGTGCCGCCAATAATATTGAAAGGCCCTTACGCGCATTTCCGCAGACGCTGCTCCTCTTTATGCCTCAGAAAAGCCTCATAGCCGTCAATCAGGATAATGACCCGCCGATAGGACGGACGCAGTACGGCATCCTTAAACGCGTGCGAACGACGCATTTGAGCCATATCCTTGTTGAGCGTGTCGATGGGAACTCCGAAGATTTCCGAAATCTCCTTTTTTGTTGCGTATTTTTTTAGCATCAGCGTGCCCTCCTATTCATACCTCCCCGCGGAACGAATCGAAATCCGTTTAGCGGG
>DOZQ01000030.1 GCA_003517915.1 Oscillospiraceae bacterium
CGCGGTTTCTCCGCCGTAGCTGTAGGTGAATTCGTCGTCGCTGAGATCCATCTTCTCCGGCGTGAACACGAACATGCCGTTTTCAAACTTCACGCTGCCGCTTTCGGGCTGGGTGAATTCGGTGATTGCCGTATCCGCCGGGATATCGTCGTTCGTCATCACATTTATGCTCATAGGCTGGTCGGTTATCACCAGCGCCTCATCGTCAACGAGCTTGTCAGTGCTTTCTATAAACTCGCCGATTATTCCCACCGCGTCGACATACACGTTGTTGCCTATCGAACTCGGATTTCTGCCTACTATGACAAGTGTGACCGTGTGCTCGCCGTAGGGAAGCTCCGTTTCAGCGACTACCTGTTTAAACGCGGCATCCGAGCCCAGCTGATAAAGGTCATACGGCTCTTCATTCATCTTTTCGCCGTCTACATATATGTCGAACATACCCTGCGAATAGGATTTATAGCTTAAAATCTCGAAATAGCTGCCCTTGAATTTGAAGCTCATGCTCTCGCCGAGCTTTGACGCCTGCATCGCGATATGACCGGAGAACCTGCCTATCTGCGCGCGTTTACCCCAGCCTGCCGAGAAAGTAAGGTGTTCGTCGCTTTCCTCATAATAAACCATCTTTGCCAGATCATACTCGAGTCCGGCTATAGCGTCATAAATCGCCTCGACAGCCGCGTCTATCGCCGCTTGCAGCGCCTCATCGTCTGCGAGCACGGCGTTGCCCGCCGTTACGGCGTCGCTTAGAAGCACGAAGCTTTCCGCTGTGTAATACTCCGCCGGATATTTCGCCGCTTCTTCGAGTGCCTGCGCAAGTGCAGTTTTGTCGGTCGGAATGCGGACGAATTCTCCGGTGACCCTTACATCCGAAGACGGCATTGCAAATGCCGCATCCGCAATGGGATAAGCCGTATCGCCTATGTAATATTTGAGGCTATCTTCTTTTAGCTCATATCCCTCATCCGGAAAAGCGAACACGTCTACTGTCTCGCCGTTTTTCACCTTAGACGGCGCGGCGGCGATATAGCCTCCGGTAAGGTTTTCGTCCGTGCTCACCTCAAAAAATCCGCCGAGGGAAACGGCGCATATGCTGAAATTGCCCCATCTCGCGTCATGCATCACCTCGGTGACAAGCGTAATGCGCAGCGACTGATCCGGGTTTTCAAGCTGATAATTCACGGTGGCCATGCCGTATTTTGCCGGGGTGCCACTCGCCTGAGCTCCAGTGTCAAACACATCGCTCACCGGTTTTATGATCGTGACGCCCTGCATAACATCGGCTTTAACCGCGACCTTTGCCGACCACGCGCCGAAATACAGCTTTAACTGCTGCGCTCCCGCGCTGTAGGGTATGTCAAATGAGATACCGTAGTTCGCTCCCTCAAACACAATGCCCAGATTATGACTGCCACTCGGCTGAATGGTTCCGTCGGTGTAGCTGAAGGTCGCCGTCCCCGCGTTGGGATTCATCTTTGTCACCGCAATAAGCGGCGCTATGTTATTTATAACATTCGCCGACGCCTTGCGTTCGGTTTGCGCTAAATTCGTCGTGTTAAACAGCAGCCAGTCCCTCGTGCCCTCCTCGGTCAGGTTGACACGGGATGGCTGGGTGTCCGATACGGTGATGTTGAGCTTCTCGTCGATAATCTCCACCTCGGGCGGCGGAATTTCTTCGTCGGTTTCTTTTAGGGTAACCGCCTGAATCACGTTGCTGCATCCACCCCACTGCGTGTCGCGGTTGAGTGTGCACACAAGCCGCGCGCTCACCTTATAATCAGGACTCGGCATCTTGTAAGAAACCTCAAAGCACTGTCCGACCATTCCGTTTGACGTGTCTTTCCCGTAATAGTCGGAGTACATAACCGCACCGTTTACCAAAATCTCCAGTGCCGCGTCGCCGCCCCAGACACTCGCGTAAACCTTGAGACTCTGCATCTTTTCGCTGTAAGGCAGATCAAACGTAAATCCGCCCCCCAGGCCCCTCGCGAGTATCCCGAAGCGGTTTCTTGGATCTGACCCCGGCACCGCGTCGGTGGCGGTGAAGGAAAACGCCGCGTCGCTTGCCGTTCCGCCCGTGCCGGTAATCGCGCTCAGGTTTTTAATGAACGGCTCGGGGATATTTTTGCGCGCGTAGCTTGAAATGCTGTTCTGGTTTATCTGCAGCCAGTCCTTACCGCCTTCCTCGGTGAGGTTAACAGTGCCGGAGACTGCACCCTTTTGCCCCTTTACATACGGCAGTTCGTTTACGTCCTTGGCCTTGACCACCGCCTTTTGATACACGGTGATCGTCTCGTCCCCGCAGGTAATCTTCGCGAAGATATCCACGGTTATATCATTTTGCGGCAGCACCGGGCAGACCACCCCGCCGTTTTGCTGAATCCCCTGCTCCTGCCCGGCGGTGGAAACCGTAAACTCAAACCGGCTGTCGTAAATCCTGCCGGTTATATCAAAGTTCAGGCTGCTTGTGATGTTGTCGAAATTGGGGTTTTCGGCTAATATGTCACTAAGCGCCGCCTGCCAGTCGGCATAGGCGCGCTGCTTATCGGTGCGCGGCGTATCCTCGGGAATCTCGCTGAGCGTATCTGACAGGCCGCTTTCGGTACCGTCTTTTATGCCGGATACCGCGACGTAGTATTTTTTGTAATTCTCAAGTCCGTCTACTACGAACGGCAGGCTCTGCGCCTCGCGCACATCGGTCATCTCCGAAAGCGAGGTGCCAACATAAATTTTGTAGCTGTCGTAGCTCTGACCCTCAGGCGGCTGGGCGGACACCGTAAGCTGTCCCCCGCCCGAGACAAGCGAAACATTTTCGGGCTCGGCCGGAATTCTCGCCCCGCTGTCCTCAAGGAGTATGCCTTTGAGCGCAATGTCGCCGTCCTTGTTTTCATGCTCATTTTCAATTACAAACTTAACCAGGATGTTTTTACCGTCAGAAGCGGCGCGGTATGGGATTTCGACAACATACACTCGCTCCTCATCGCCGCCGGTCAGACTCTGAGTAACCCTTGCCGCCGACGCATCCGAGAGCGACGCCTGCATGACCGCGTCGGCGTTTCTCACCCCGACAATCACTTTAAGAGTCTGTGCCTGTGTCCCGGCCGGGGTCATGAGCATAAAGCCCTCGTCGCCGTGAACGTGGCTTGCTTTCACATAGTCCTTCGCGTTTTCAAACCCCAGTGCGGCAAGCTCCTCATTGTCCCTGAGCATCGCCGGGTTTGCCGAGGAATTATAACGGTAACCCACCGTGTTCACATTATAAATCAAATCGGATTTTTGCACTTGGTTTTTAAGCCCGTCTATTACGGCGGAATTGCTTTGGCCGGTGAAATAGACATAATCCTTGGCGTTTTCAAAATTCTCTGCCGAAAGCCCGGCGGCCTGCCTGCCCGCTATATCCAGATAAGGCGCTGCGCCATCTGAGCCGGCCAAAGTGTATGTATGGTTTCCTGCGGCGACGGCAATAGATTCGACTATGCCGTTATGGCGCACTTTTAAAGTGAACGCCTTGTCGCACTCCACAGTTATGCTGACCGGCGAGGTCTGGCTGACGCGCCTTTCGGCCATAAGGCTTACGCGGTTGACTCCGCTGTCGGCGTCGTTCATATAAAGATTTGAAACGCCGTGTTTTTCGGTGAGATTGAGGTTCCAGCTGATTTCGTTGTTCGGAGCGTCGAGTTTTAATCCCACCACATCCTCGAGCATGCCCGCAATAGCCAGCGCGCCGGTCCAGCCAACAAAATTGATGCGGGAGGGCTGGGTGTCGCTGTTCTCGGTGGAGCCGGGCAGAATGTATTCGGAGGAATAATTCTCCCAAATCGTGTGCAGGAACTGACCGTTGCGGTCATACGCGCCCTGATAATACACGTCATAAAGCATATTGATATGGCGTACCGCCTCTTCAAACGCGAGCTGGTCGTGGCCGTACTCTCCCAGTCCCTTTATCCACTGAAAAGATGTAGGCGACCACATCGCGCCGTTCCAATAGCCGCCGGTCGGCTTGAAGCTGGAATAATCGTAGGCGACCGTACTCAGCCCGCCCGGGCGGAACATCTTTTCAGAGCTCAGCGCGTAGGTCTTGATCATCCGCTGTGCCTGCTCGTCGGTCGCGACCCCTGCCGCCAGCGACCACAGTCCGGTTGGAGTCACAATGTTGGTATGCGCGCCGGTATCCGAGTTTATGTTGAAGAAAAACCCGCCCTGCTGTGACCACAGCTTTTGCTGCACAAGCGCGGTAAGCCCGTCCCGCTCGGATTCATACAGCGCCGCCATGCTTTCATATTTCGCTTTGTCCGCGCCGCTCAGGGATGTGTTTTTCGCGGCAATTTCAGCCGCTATCTTCGCGATATAATCCGCCGCCTGCACCTGCTGCAGCGACATGTCGTTCGCGGCCTGCCCCCAGCCGTCCCAGTCCTGATTCGGGGTGTTGTCCAGGCCGTTGCCCTGACCGTTGGAGACATACAGCCCCTGAGCCGGACCGCTGTCATAGGTTCTGGTGCGCTTTATGAACTGGAAATAAGAAGCCAGCCGGTCGATTATAGGCTTGCCGTTTATCTGCTTTGTAAAGCGCGTAACATCGCCGTGGATTTGATACTGCTCCCATTCTGCCCAGCCGAAAAGCGGCGGGTTGATAGCGTCGACAGTCAGGTAATTGTTGTAAGAAAGATTGCCGTTAGACTCGTTTATGCGCCGGCATATATATCCGTCGCTGTCGTCGTTCCTGTCCCACTGGTGATAATAGAAATTGTCCATTGCCTGAAGCGCCGGAAACTGGTGCGCGCCGTATTTGTCGAACAGCATCATAAACAGCGTGTCCCACTGGAATATGGTGTTGTCAAACGCCTCGTCCACATAATACACGTCCTCCGGGTTCAGCGCAGTGGTCGCCTTGCGGATGTTGCCCTTGTGAAAATTCCACGCGGCGTCATAAAGCTCGGTCCATTCCGGATGATCTTCAAAATAAACCTTCGGGATATCCTCCATGTCGATTTCGTAGCCGCCCGCGACTATTTCCGGCGCGGCCGACACCTGCGCCGTTGGGATTACTGCAAGCAGTAATCCCAACGCCAAAATAATTCCGATTACCCTTTTCATTTTGCTCTCCCTCTTTGTTATATTTTTCTAAAAACATCGCCTAACTCTCTGCGGATTTATATAATAATTATAACACATTCTTAAATAAGAGCAATAGAGTATAGTAAAAAAGATTATTGAATCGTGTGCAATATTTCAATCGGTTTGACTATATATTTGATAAAAATATATAGCAAAAATAAATTTATATTTTTTTAATATATAACTTGACAGGCGAGGTATCTCGTGCTAATATATGCTCAGCCGGTTAAACCAATGAAAGGAGGCGGTGCAGTGTCCATTACCTCTGATCTTATACGCGGACATACCGAAACCATTATTTTAAGCCAGCTTAACAAAAAGGACAGCTACGGTTACGAAATCAACAAGACCATTCAGCAGAAAACCGACAACCTCTATGAGCTCAAAGACGCGACGCTCTACAGCGCGTTCAGACGGCTGGAGCAAAGCGGCATGATCATCTCTTATTGGGGCGTGGAGGGAGCCGGCGCGAGAAGGCGGTATTACTGCATTACAAAAGAAGGCAAGGCCGTGCTTAAGCAAAACATTGAGGACTGGAAGCTGACCAAGGCGATTATCGACAAACTTATTGAGGAGGGTAACAAGGCATGAACCAAAGGCTGAGAGAGAGCATCGAGGAGCTGTTTGCGGACGCTCCCGCGATTAAACAGGTGAGTGATCTCAGGGAAGAAATCATGAACAACGCGGTGGAAAAATTCGCGGATCTGACCGCCGAGGGCATGGCTGAGGACGAGGCTATAAGAACTATTATGGCGGGGATAGGAGATGTGGATGAATTGATCAAATATATTAAACAAAACGCCGAGATGGATCCGCTTTCGCAGATAAAGCAGCGAAAAATTTCGGCCAAACTGATAACCGTGGCGGTGGCTTTGTATTTTGTCGCGTTTATCGCGCTTATCATCCTTTCGGAATATTGGCATGGAATCTACGCGCTGGCCATAACCGCGCTTATCGCGGCGGTGCCGACCTGTATTTTGGTTTACAACTATGTTTCAAATCCGCATTACAGCAAAACGAACGACACCATGGTCGAAAACTTCAAGGAATGGCAAAGCAGCAAGGAAACCCGTAAGAAAATGCGCGGCGCGCTTTCCTCCACGCTCTGGATTATCATAACCATACTCTATTTTGTTATCAGCTTTACAACCATGCAGTGGCACATCACCTGGCTCATTTTTCTCATAGGCGCGGCGATTGAAAGCCTTATCACACTGCTGCTCAGCATGAAAGGATAATCGCCATGAATACGTTTAGAACACTCAGAACCCTTGCCGTTTTTTTGCTCAGCCTTATTATAATAACGCTGTCTTTGGGACTTGGGTTTGCGCTTTACTACGGCGCGGACGGCATATTTTCCTTTGGAAGCAGGGAGATTTCGGTAAAGTCGGATGAAACCGTGGACGCTGCCGGACTGAACTCGATTGTAATAGACTGCGAAAGCGCCGACGTGAGCATAATGCAAAGCGAAGACAAAGAGATAAGAATTGTACACTCCTCCGATGCCGGCAAGCGTAAACGTGACAAGGTTAGCATCGACCGCAACGGCGGACGTCTGGAAGTAAGGCTGAAAACCGACCTGAGAACCTGGTTCTCGTTTTTTTCAGGATATGAAAAGCTGGAGATTTATATTCCCGTGGAATATAATAAAAACCTCAGCGCAGACACCGCGTCGGGCGACGTAAGCCTTGAGGACAATTTCAAGTTCACCGAAATCCAGCTAAGCACCGCGTCAGGAGATATAACCGCGCAGAGGCTGGAATGTGAAACGGCGGAGCTGAATACCGCCTCGGGCGACATAGAGCTGGATGAGCTGACCGGCCGGCATGAGCTGAGCACCGCCTCGGGGAGCATAACCGTCTACTCCGCTTTGGGAGGGGGACGCTTTGAAACCGCGTCGGGGGATGTTTCGGCCAGCTATTCGGAGATTTTATCGGACGTTTTAATAAAGACAGCTTCGGGAAGCGTCGATGTGGAGTTTGGCGGCCCAGTTCCCGCAATTTCGGCGGACACCGCCTCGGGCGACGTCGAGTCTAACCTTAAAGTATGGCAGTCGGGCGGCAGGTATGAAATAGGCACCCCGGTATCGGATATCAGCATGGAGATTTCCACCGCGTCTGGAGATATAGACGTGAGACAGCTTGTGCGGGATTCGGACGTGGAGACGCCCTAAACCATAATACACGCCTGTTATATAAAAAGACACCCATGGGAGCCGACGGCTCCCATGGGTGTCTTTGGATTAGATCAGTTTGATAAATAGTGGGTGTAGACTTGGCAAGGCGCTCTAAGCAACGTGCTTGAAGTCGGCACGAATCTAATGCGACACACAAAAGGTGGTAAATTAAATCTGTAATATTACGCCGAACCTTCATTCGTGCGAACGCCCCGGCGCAGCCGGT
>DOZQ01000234.1:0-1658 GCA_003517915.1 Oscillospiraceae bacterium
GCGGTGCCGGAGGAAAAATAGATGAGCATTTTGTCGTCCGCGCGGGTCGCCATATCTCCCGACGGCCGCTCAAAATCCGGGGAGGCGGCGTCCAGCTCGGCCAAAAAGTCGATGCAGCCATCCTCCCGCCTGCTGTCGGCAAACGCTATGGTTTCAAGAGTGGAGCACTGAGAACGGGCGGATATCAGGCTTTCGCAGAGTGAATCGTCGTCACCGACCGAAACTATCATCTTTACGTCGGCGGCGTTGCAGCGGTAGACAATGTCCTTGGGCTTTAATTGATAGGTGCCGGGGATACACACCGCGCCTATTTTGCACAAGGCCGTAATACACCACCAGACCAGCGGGCGCTGCTTTAGAATAAGCAGTACGACGTCGCCTTTTTTTATGCCCATCTTAACAAAAACGTTTGCGGCTTTATCCGACAGCCGTTTCGCGTCGGCAAAGCTGTAGTTTTGCAGCTCGAAACGGTCGTCACACCAGACAAGCGCCTGTTTTTCGGGCGACAGCCTTGCCCATTCGTCCACAACGTCAAACCCGAAATTAAAGTCCTGCGGCGCGTTTACCGTGTAGTTTTCAAAAAAATCCTCATAGGAGTCAAATTCTATGCGGGGGAGATATTTTTTCAGCAGCTCACTCATATTGTTTTCTCATGCCTTTCTTTCTATATCATTGCTGTATCATTCGTTTATCACGGTCAAAAATGTCGACTCGGTCTCTAAGGCTTCCTGCCCGTGGGGGAGCTGGGGATTGAAGTAAAGCGAGTCGCCCGGCCCTAAAACATATTCCCTTTTGCCGACCGTGACCTTGATTTTGCCGCTTAACACATAGTTGAATTCCTGCCCGGTGTGAATGATTTTCGCGGGGGGAGTGTCCGACGGGGAAAGGGTCACAAGCAGCGGTTCCATAACCCGGCCGATGTAGTTGTAGCCAAGCGACGAAAATGAATAGCCCGGATAGCGGTCGATGGAAACGCCGTCGCCCTTTCGTACAACGCAGGCGTTTTCCATCCGGGGAGCCTCGCCGGTGAGCAGCACGGTAAAATCCGTGTCAAGTATGGCGGCGATTTCATACAGCGCGCTTATGGAGATATCCTCCGCGCCGTTTTCGTAGCCTGAGTATTTCTCACCGGATATACCCAGCTTTTCCGCCATATATTCGGCGGAAAACCCCAAAATCTCGCGAAGTTCCCGGATTCTGGCCGGAATCATGTTAACTGATTTTGACATAAAAATCCCTCTTTTCTGTTATATGATTTTCCAAATCTCTTTGGCGTATTCCTTTACCGTGCGGTCGCTGGAAAAATAGCCCGAGCTTACCGCGTTTAAAAAACATTTTTGCGAAAAAGCGTCCCTGTCGGCGTAATCGGTCAGCGCGCGGAGCTTTGCGTCCGCGTAGCTTTCAAAGTCGTGCAAAAGAAAGTAGACGTCCGGTGGGTGCCACTCTGCCCCCTCTAAAATCGAGTTGTAAAGCTCACGGAACATGCCGGTTCCGCCGTCGCTGAGACTGCCGTCCACAAGGCTGTCCGTCACCCGCCGTACCCGGCTGTTTTCGGCGTATACCGCCTTCGGGTCATACCGCGCGCGCAGCTCTTTAAGCTCGGCGGCGTCCGCCCCGAAGATATAATTGTTATGCGTACCCGCCTCGTTTACTATTTC
>DOZQ01000234.1:1859-6379 GCA_003517915.1 Oscillospiraceae bacterium
CGGAAATATCCGGGCGCGGCCTTGCCCGCGAATAAAAACGCGGCTCCCTGCGGCAATATGATCCGCCCTTCTTTAATGCCGTAATAAATGTCAAGGATCGAAAACGCGTTTAAAAACTGGCGTTTATATTCATGCAGGCGCTTTATTTGCACGTCGAAAACAAAATCCGGCGGGATAAGCACGCCATGCGTTTTTTCTATATATTCTGAAAGCCGCCGCTTATTCCGCTGTTTTATGGCGGCGAATTCATTTATTACGGATTTATCCTCCGCGAATTTTTTGAGTTTTCTAAGAAGCGTCAGGTCATTAAGCCACGCGTCTGTACCGAGCAGGCGGGTAAACAGCGCGGACAGCTCGGGATTACAAAGCCCCAGCCAGCGCCGCTGGGTAACGCCGTTGGTTTTATTCTGAAAGCGTCCGGGATAAAGCGCGTGCCAGCTCCCGAACAAATCGGTTTTTAAAATCTCGCTGTGCAGCTTCGCCACCCCGTTGGTCGTGTGGCAGACATATACCGCCAGCCGAGCCATGTGGATTTTACCGCCGGCGATAATCCGCATTTCTTCGGCTTCGGCGGCAGACAGCTTGCTAATGGACAGCTCACGCCTTAAACGTTCGTCGAGCATTTCTATAATTTTGGCCACGCGCGGCAATATCGACGCAAACAGCTTCATATCCCAAGTTTCGAGCGCCTCGCTCATAACCGTGTGGTTAGTGTAGGAAAATACCCTGCCGGCGGCGGCGAACGCGGCATTAAAATCCACATTAAAGCCGTCGGTCAGAATCCGGATGAATTCGGGGATTGACACTACCGGGTGGGTGTCGTTGAGCTGAACCGCGTGATATTCGGGGAAGCGCAGGATATTCTCTTCGCCGTGGGTTTTGGTGAAGACCCTTATCATATCCGCAAGGGAAGCGGCACTGAAAAAATACTGCTGCCTTAGCCTCAGGATTTTTCCTCTCGCCGACGTGTCGTTCGGGTACAGCACCCGGGATATATCCTCGGCGCGGTTTTTTTCTCTTATGGCCTTTGTGTATCTCTGCTCGTTAAACAGCTCAAAATCAAACGGGATGGGAGACTCCGCCTGCCACAGCCGCAGTCTGCCCACCGTGCGCGTACCGTAGCCGAACACCGGCATGTCGTAGGGCACTGCTTTTACCTCTATGTCCGCAAAGCGCACGGTCACGGCGTCGGCATCACATCTGAGTGACCAGGGATCGCCGTTTTTCGCCCAGTCGTCCGGCTCTTCCCGCTGAAATCCGGCCTTAATAGACTGCTTGAACAGCCCATATTTATACCTTATTCCGTAGCCGTCGAGCGGAATGTCATGGGTCGCGGCCGAATCCAGAAAACAGGCGGCCAGCCGTCCCAGACCGCCGTTACCGAGCGCCGCGTCGGGAATTTTCTCCAGATCACCGATGTCGGTGCCCGCGCCCGCGAGCAGTTCCTTGACCTCGTCCAGAATCCCGAGACAATAAAGGTTGTTAAAAATCAGGCGGCCCATTAAAAACTCGGCGGAAAAATAATAGACCCGTTTGCGATTTTTGAAAACCTCGACGGAGGCTTCTAGGTCGGGCAGGGTGAGCTCTCTCACCGCCACGGCTATCGCGCCGTGCAGCTGATAAATACCTGCGGTTTCGGGTATCGCTCCGTATTTTGCGCTCAGCAGCAGTCTGAGCTTGCCGGAAAATTCCCGTGGAGCGATTTTTCTCATTCCCGGCACGGGCGGGCGTCTGCCGTAAAGCGCCGACATGTGCGCTATTTCTTGCGAAAGGCGGCGGGTCAGGCTGCCCTGCTCAAGCCGCCATGTCCAGTAAGAACCGGGGCCTGCGGGGAAATTCATGCGTGCGCCACTGCCCAGCTCCAAATAGTCCTGCATTGGGATTATAGCCGTGTCCGCTACGCTCGCGAGCGCGGCTTTAATAAGTGTCTTGGTCTGTGATACGCCGGGATGCACTCCAAGATATTCAGCCGCGAATAAAGCGTCCTCCCGGTCGGCGGATTTAAAAAAGCCGGCGGTCGTGTCGTTGTCGTGGGTGCCGGTATAAACGACGCAGTTACGCCCGTAACCATGGGGCAGATAATCCGACTGACCGCAGGGGTCAAACGCGAACTGCAGCACCTTCATGCCGGGAAATCCGGCGGATTTCAGCAGCGCTTTTACCTCGTCGGACAAAAATCCCAGATCCTCAGCGATTATATCGGCGCTGCCGAGTGCCGCTTTTAGGGCATCGAACAGCTTCATGCCCGGTCCCTTTCGCCAAACGCCGTTTTTCGCGGTGCTCTCGCCGAACGGCACGCTGTAATAGGAGTCAAAGCCCCTGAAATGGTCTATGCGCACCGTGTCAAATAAAGTCAGCGAGGCTTTTATGCGCCTTATCCACCACTCAAAGCCGGAGCTTTCATGCGTATCCCATTTGTAAACCGGGTTACCCCAAAGCTGTCCGTTTTTATTGAAGCCGTCAGGCGGAACCCCGGCGGCCATGACCGGCCTGAGCTCTTCGTCCAGCTCAAACAGCCCGGGATTCGCCCAGACGTCCGCGCTGTCGGGGGAAACATAGATGGGCAAATCCCCGATTATACGCACGCCGTTCAGACCCGCATAGCGTTTTAAGTTTTCCCACTGGCTGAAAAACAAAAACTGAATATAGATATAAAAATCGATTTCGGCTTTAAGCTCACGGCGCATAGCCTCCATTGCGGCAGGCTCCCTGAGCCTGATAGGCTTTTCCCATTCGATAAGCGGAGCGTAGCCGAAACGCTCTTTAAGCGCCATGAAAAAAGCGTAGTCATAAATCCAATCGGAATTGTTTGCCGCAAACTCGTCTACATCGGCCTTGTCGCGCGGGGAGCCGCGGCTAAAGGCCTTTCGCAGTATGGCGAAGCGCTCTTTAAACAGCGCGCCGTAATCTACTCTCGCGGGATTTTTATCGTCGGCGGGAGGAAGCTCGCCAGCTTCCAGCAACCGCTGCTCATGCAAAATATCCAAATCAATAAAATAAGGGTTGCCGGCAAAGGCACAGAAGCTTTGATAGGGGGAGTCACCGTAGCCGGTCGGCCCGACCGGCAGTATCTGCCATCGGCTCTGGCCTGAGCTCACAAGAAAATCCACAAAATCATAGGCCGCGTGACCCAGCGTGCCGATCCCATAGCGGGAGGGAAGAGATGAAATGTGCAGAAGTATCCCGCTTGCCCTCATAAGTCGATCACTCCGTTTGCTGATTTAGATTTCGGTTATATGACTATAAATTAACACAATCCGGCTCTAAAAACAACCGTTTTTTATAGCGCCGGGTGCCACCGCAAACGACGATAATCCGGCTGACAAACAAAAAATATCCCGGAGGCTGGCAAGGTGATTGACATCGGCGCGATCAAGGTTTACAATAAATTTGTATAGAATTTATTTTTTATATGTATTATGATGTTTACAATAGATATTTCCGGCGGAGGGCAGTTTAGATGGAACGGATAAAGCTTGTTTTAACTATCATCATTTATATTCTTTTTTCCCTATTTTTGTTTTTAGAATCAGGAATTGTTATGATGTTAAGACAACTATTTATAGTTTTGGTGTCTCTGCTTGCCTTACATGGATCGTATTATCTAATAAAGAACAACAAAAAATTCTTCTTAAAATTGCTGGGGGTTTTTAAAAGGATAAAAGATTTTATATTAAGCGTTTTAAAAAAGAACAGCGGCAATATTGATGCACAGCGGGAGCATATCATAAAAAAAAGAAAGAAGCGAGCGGAAAGATTCAGCACGGAACAGAAAAGAGCTATTATTGTTATTGCAATTCCAATTCTTTTCTTGTGGTTTATTTATTTTGTATCAGTCTTTTGGGAATCAGGGATTCAGATAATATATATAATATTTATGACAACGCTTTTCATACTTGCAGTATATGGATTTATCTGCATAATAAAGGATGAAAATCAATTTCCAAAAGTTAAAAAAGTGCTCAGAAAAATAATTGAGCCTATACGAAAGCGTTTTAAAAAGGAATATTAGCGGGAATATATTGTTCATTAATTGACAAATTTTTACTTAAAAACAACAGCTTTTTATAGTCTCGGATATTTAGCAGCCGCTGAATAAACCGGTATATTACAATACGGAACCGCCCATAAAGGTCGGTTCCGTATTGTAAATTATATTGGGTATAATTTAAATTGAAATTTCGTTCGCTATGTTATAAAGCTCGGTCTCAAACGGCTTTTCCATATTAAGCGCCTCGTATATGTCAAAATCCACTATCTGGCTTTGACGCATGGCCATCACCCGGTTGCCCGTTCCGCCCATTAGCAGTCTTACGGCGCGTTCGCCCATTTCGCTGGCGACTACTCTGTCCTGCACGGTGGGGGAACCGCCGCGCTGAACATGCCCCAAAACCGTCGCGCGGGTATCTATGCCGGTAAGATGCTCTATTTTCCGGCTTATTTCCTCAACGCCGCCGACCCCCTCGGCTACAACCACAATAAAATGCTTCTTGCCCGAAAGCTGGGTCTTTTGCATTTTC
>DOZQ01000234.1:6389-6700 GCA_003517915.1 Oscillospiraceae bacterium
CCCACCGCGATGCCGGTGTGCAGCGCAAGATAGCCAGCGTGGCGGCCCATGACCTCAACGACCGTGCAGCGCTCATGCGACTGCGCGGTGTCGCGCAGTCGGTCGACCATTTCCATAGCGGTGTTAAGCGCGGTGTCAAAGCCTATGGTATATTCGCTGCAGGCTATGTCGTTGTCAATGGTTCCGGGTATGCCGACACAGGGCACGCCCCTAAGCGACAGATCCCGAGCTCCCCGGTAAGAGCCGTCGCCGCCTATGACTACCACGCCCTGAATCCCATAGCTTTTGCATATTTTGACCGCTTTTTCCAT
>DOZQ01000063.1:0-169 GCA_003517915.1 Oscillospiraceae bacterium
CCCTCGGAAGGGTTTAAGCCTTCATACGATTTCCAGTCTGATATCTACCATATATTTAAGGGTTCATCTGAGTCTCTCTCTGTCCGTATTTGTTCGTCAAAAAAGGAAGAAATCCTATGTTTTCGTGCGTCATCCTGTTCATCTAAGATAAAACTGCCTTACTGCAAGC
>DOZQ01000063.1:183-3401 GCA_003517915.1 Oscillospiraceae bacterium
TTCGAACTTTTGCATTGCGAAAAATCGGAAGTCGTGCGTCAAGAATTCGTGTGTCCAACTGTATAGTATTTCTTATCATTGCAGTTTTTGCGGAGACGTGACACACGAATACCGTCAAATAGCATCCGAAAGCAGAAAGTCTCGAATATTCTGATGCACGATCCCACGTTGACTCATGTTTACTTCATCCATCGTAACGACGTACTTGGGGAAATTGTCCTCTATTTTCAAAAGGTTTTCGAACTCCCGTTCCTGTGTGCTTTTATCAGGCATCAAATAAGCTACCTGAACATAAATCGGCTCATTGTTTTTAACGCCGATAAAATCGATCTCCTCATTGTCGATTGTTCCTACCGTCACACTGTAACCGCGCCGCAAAAGCTCCAGGCAAACGATGTTTTCCAACACTTGTCCTATATCCTCCATATGCTTGCCATATACGGCTTCACGCATTCCATGGTCGGCTACAAAATATTTCTCAGCCACCTCTAAAATCTTTTTACCTTTGATGTCCTGACGTCTCAGCTTATAAAATAAATACGCTTCTTCACAAGCCTTGATATAATTCAAAACCGTATCGGTGCTGACGCTCCGTTGCTCATTTTTAAAATATTTTGAGATGGAGGTAGCCGAAAATGTCTGTCCGACATTTGATAAAACATAGGTGATGATCCTTTCAAGCAAATCAACATCCCTTATGTTATTTCTCTTAACTACATCTTTTAATACGACTGAATTATATACGTCTTCCAAATATAAATTGACCGCGTTCTCATCACTTATAATGTTACTGACGAAAGGCATCCCACCAAATTTCAAGTAATCGTTAAAGCTTTTACCTTGGTTGAGCAGCAAAAACTCTTTATAGGACAGCGGATAAATCACGAACTGGACATATCTGCCTGAAATAAGAGTCGCCAGTTCGCCGGACAGCAGCTTGGCGTTAGAACCGGTTATATAAATATCCGCGTCAAAGTCTACCCGGAAAGAGTTAATGGCTTTTTCCCAGTCGGCGACCTCCTGTATCTCGTCAAAGAACAGATACCATTTTTCCTTGCTGTCGCCTACCTTTTTGATGATATACTCGTAAAGCGCATCAGCGTTTGTATATTTTGCGTTCTTTTTGCTTTCAAAGTTAAAATATATACTGTGCTTCGAATCGCCGATTTCATCCCGGAGCAAATCAAGTAATACAGATTTCCCGCTGCGCCGCAATCCCGTAATGACCTTTACGACGTCTTTTCCGATAAACGGCCGGATCCGTTCCATATATAATTCACGCTTAATCATAGTGCATCCACTCCTCTTGCCTATAGTATACACTATTATAAACGATAATACAATCGAATTTTGAAGTTCCATCGGCTATAGTCG
Source organism: Oscillospiraceae bacterium (assembly GCA_003517915.1). GTDB lineage: Bacteria > Bacillota > Clostridia > Oscillospirales > Acutalibacteraceae > UBA8129. Next base: position 1,558 of record DOZQ01000063.1, read on the forward strand.
ATGGAACTTCTCCGAAAAAGAGCACGAACAATTTGCTGGCCGTGCTCTTTAATACTTATAAAGGAGCTCGCCGCCATGAACATACCGACCACCTCCCCGCAATGCCTGCTTAAATACAAGTGGGTCAAGTTGCCCCGGCAAGAGCTGCCGCAGGGCAAGGGGGTAATGGGTGCGTGGGCAAGGCTTGCATCAAGGGCGGCGTTCCGTCCCGGTCAGGCGAAATACTGCGGGCATATCAACGACGTCCCGCTCGCCTCGTGGGTCGGAGGCATTGTCGGCCTTAAAAGCATTCTCGGCATCAAGGAGCGGCAAAAGGCTCTGGCCATGATGGACAAACTGTCCGAATACGGATATATCACATACTCACTCGACAGCAAAACCAAAAAGCTTTCATACACAATCAAGGATTGGGTCGTGGAATGCTCCGGAGCGGCTTGTTCAGATGGCGTGATATACGCGACTGAAGGCTACGGCTTCCTCTGCCTCCCACGCAACATCACCGCACGGTTAGCAGATTCATATTATAAATTTGACGATTCCGACGCGTGGCTTGATCTTTGGTGCCATACCGTATGGCAAGATAAACATAATGCGTTTTCACATACGGCGCCGGCTGTTCAGTTTGGACAGTACGGCGCCATTTTAACTCTGGAAAAGCTCGGCATCCGCTGGGGTTGGGATAAGACAAAAGTGTGGCGATTCCTGCAAAAACACAGGGATGTCTTTACGTTGCACAAACTGCCCGGATCCTTCGGCTGCCTGGTTTTTAATACGCACTACCCAACCGGCGCGGAAATCGGTATTCCATCCGGCGATGAAATCATGCGCATTTTAGATGAAATACGCATTCGGAGTAAGAATACGCATTTTCAGACTCTAAATAATGAGCGTCTGAACAAATCAGTGGCATGGTACAGCAAAAACCTGGCTCCACAGGCTGCTCCTGAGTATACGGGAATGTCATCCGAAAGTCGTGTTTCAGTTTTTCCTACGTATATTTCTCTCTGTTGGAATTGTAATAACTGTAGTTATGACTGCTGGGGTAATGGATTAAGAACTATACCTGACAACAGTATGATCCGAGGTCCGTGCGATAATCGAAATAGCGGAGGATTTGGCTATGAGTAAACCTGAAAATATAAACACAGCATACGAACATCAGGAAAATCAGCTTTCCGGGAAGTCGGAGGCATTTTTGCGGATTTTGACCAAACGCGGACTGTTGGGAGACGCGCAAATCACCGACGAGCGAATCCAGCAGGCTGAGATGGAGAAAAAACGAAAGCTGTATCATAACACCTTGCTGATGCTGCAACATTACCGGGATATTGTCTGGGCGCTGGAGTGTTTTCCGGAGCATATTGCGGAGGAACTGGATCGCCCGATACAAGGGCTGGATGCGCTTCTCAGCGCGGTCGACGCCGAAATCGGCATGAGTAATAAGCGGCTTGAACGCAGGCTTGAAAGTGTCCAAAAATCGAGGCTGCTGCTGGACCGGATCAATGAAGCACTGACGGTGCTGAAGAAAAAGCCGCGGGACGGTGGGATGATGTATAAAATAATCCATGAGACCTTCATCACGCCTGAAGCTCTAACTCATGCCGATATCCTGTACCGGCTAAACATATCATCCCGGCATTATTATCGCCTTCGACAGCAGGCTATCAATATCCTTTCAATTCGATTGTGGACGACGCCGACCGCGGAGCTTGATTCGTGGCTGGAAGTGCTTACGTTGCTGGAAGTAATGTGAGAAAGCAAACTGAGTTAGGTCAGACATGACTTAAGATGGTTAAATGCCATGGAAGGTTAAGCTGTTTTCTGTAAATATTGTTCTCGCTAGG
>DOZQ01000151.1:0-16839 GCA_003517915.1 Oscillospiraceae bacterium
GAAAGACATGACACATAGCAAATTAATACTTATTGTCTCTGTGGTATATAAGCCACGTTTTATTAATTTGCTATAATTAATCAGAGAAGCTTGCGCTGTGTGATTCGGGGCCAAGAGATATCCAGGAATTGCCCGCGTTTACTGTAAGGGGGCTTCCATCTGCCTTTTTGAGCTTTAGACGGTCATCGTAGCCGCCCTTTTCCCATAAAATTTCTACTTCATTCCCTTCGGAGTAGTAGTATCCGGTGCCCGAATCAAGCCCGATTTTGAGATGAAGATTATCGGGATAGAACCCTACATCGGTAAACAGCACGAAAATATTCTTGACACTCAGCTGTTTGTCATTAAAGTGATCGATATGCGGCTGGCCGTTTTGACTTTTCAGATAATTTTTTCCGGCGGGATCATAAACATAATCGGAATAATAATAATCGGAAAAAGCCACATGGACATTTTCGGCTTTGCCGCCCGACAGCTTGGCCGATTCGTCCGGCAAAGCGAAATCAAAAACCGGGGATTTATATTCGTCCGCGATTTCTTTTTGCACTCCGCTTTTTTCCAGTGCGTCCATAAGCTCCGCGCCCGAGGTAAACAGCCGGTGTTCATAGGGCAGTCCGTTGTCGACGCGGTGGCTGGCATACGAGTATTTATCGTCGATGTTAAACGCGTCCAGCCCTGTTTCGCTTACATGAGGCATGGCATATACAGGGTCGCCGCCCGCGTGAACATATATCGCGTCGTGTCCGGCGGCCAGGTCGGTATAAACATAACGGGCGGAACGCACACTGCCAAGCTCACCCGCCTCGGCGGGATCACCGAACAGCGCCATAAGCCGCGTGATACCGCCTTCGACAAGCGCCTCATAAACTATATCCGCGCAGCTGAGTCCCGACTGTACCGCCTGAGCTGCCGAGACATTGTTTATCATAACGGCGAAAGGACGCATGCCCACGGCGGAGTCCGAAAGGTCGTAAAGCCCGGTTAAAGGATTTATATTGCCTTTTGGTAGCTGAGGCTCACTGCTCGGCGCGGGCTCGGAGGAAGAAACCGCAGGTTCAGACGAGCTCGGCGGTTCCTGCTCCTTTTTACAGGAAACCGAGCTAAAAATAAGCGTTATAAGCAGCAGGCTCAGCGCGATTTTTTTGACAGTCCTTATATTCAATATTTGCACACTCCAAAAAAATGATTTAATATAACTATATTATACCTTATTATACCTCATTTTGCGCGTTTTGACCATAAATTTTTACCGGGATTTAAGCGGTATTTTTTATAAACTGCATCAATTTGCTACAATTGCCATATTCTTAAACCTCTAAAAAGTGTTATTGCGGCAATAATATAACTGAAATAAATTTTTAGGAGGTTATATTATGTATCGGAGACATGGCGCCGGCAGATTTATCAAAGGCATGGGTACCGGATTGGCCGCTGGGATGACGATTTACGCCGTGGGAAGTGTTATGCTGAAAAATAAAAAGAACGTGAGCAGAAATGCCGGCAGGGCAATAAAAGCGGTGGGTTCTTTCATAGACAATGTACAATATATGATGAAGTGAGCAAACCGATAAAAAAGCCCGAAAACCCTTTGCTAATGGGTTTTCGGGCTTTTATCTAGGAATAATATAATCAACGCCCGCCCTGCGGCAAAACAGCCAGCGACAGCGTAACCTTTGTACCCGCGCCCTGTGCGCTGACTAGCGAAACGCCGTAATCCTGCCCGTATATCAGCTTGATACGTTCATTGACATTTGCCAGCCCAATGTTCATCTTTTCCTCATGCCGTTCGGATTCCCCGTTTCCTTCGTAAGGCGCCGGCTGTGCGGACAGCTTCTCGCTCAGCGAAATCAGTCTTTCCGGCGGCATTCCCACTCCGTCGTCCTCAACCGAGATTTCCAGCCTTTTTTCAGTGCGAAAGGCTCGCAGGATTATACGCCCTTTGCCGGATTTAGGTTCCAGACCATGTATCAGCGCGTTTTCAATAACCGGCTGCACAAGCAGCTTGGGGATTAGAAGCTGTCTTGCGTCCTCGTCGATTTGCGCGTCCAGCTCAAATTTATCGTTGAATCGAATGCGCTGAATTTTGATATAGCTGTCAATGTTGGCCAGCTCCTCGCTCAGGTGGATCAGGGCGCCCTTTTTGCTGATGCTGTAGCGGAAAATATCGGCCAGCGCCTTGGTGGTCTCCGCGATTTGGGTTTCGCCGCAGCACAAAGCCTGTCCGCGAATCGTCTCAAGGGTGTTGTAGAGAAAATGCGGGTTGATTTGATTTTGCAGCGCGTTGATCTCCGCTCGCTTGGTCATAAGCTTAGCCGACGCCTCACGCTGCAGCAAAAATTGCAGCAGCTCGGTCAGGCTGCCCGATGCCTGCTCCGCGCCGGCATAGTTTACACCGGTTTTTTCCGCCGCTTCCCGCAATGAATTTACCGATTTTTCCAAATCAGCGACGGTGCGGAATACCAGCCGCGCACATATATAGATATTCGCGGCGCAGATTAAAACCGCCGCCGCCACCAGCAGGCTGTCGGTCGTTATCCGGCCCTCGCCTAACAGCGTATGCCACACTCCCAGCCGGAAAGAAAGCCAAAAACACACCGCTAAAAGGAGCGCCGTGCCCGCAAGCTGAAAACAAAGCGCGCTTCGCATATACTGCTTTTTCCATTTTTTAATCATTGCCCGTCATCAACCTTCTGTATTCGCCCGGCGTAACTCCGACCAGCTTTTTAAAAGATTTCCCAAAGTTTTTTGTATCGTTATATCCCACCAGCTCCGAGATTTCAGAAAACTTATAGGCCGGATTGCGCAGCATTTCTTTTGCGGAGCCGATGCGCTTTGCGATCAGATATTTTTTAAAATTCTCCCCTGTTTCCCGCTTAAACACCTCGCAGAAATAATTGGGATTCAGGTTTACCTTTTCGGCCACCTCACTGAGACTTATGTCCTGCATGTAGGCACTTTCAATATATGCCAAAGCCTTTTGCACAGCGGGCCCCGCCATATTATTTTCGCTTTCCGCCCGAAGGGCGGTCAGCTCCGCGGCAAAATCCCCGAGCATCTGCTTTATTTGCCCTATGGAGCCGGCGCAGGCGAGCATACGCCGCTTGTCGGCAAATAGACGGCGGCGCTTGTCCTCAGTAAGAGGCGCGCTGCTTTCAAACAGCAACAGCATCTGATTGATTCCGCGCATCAACAATTCGGGGTGCCTTTGCGCTTTTGCCATAAATCTGTCTACAGCGGCACTCACCAGCTTGCTGAGCGTGTCGATCTGTCCGCTGTCAAAGGCTTGCTTTAGGCTGATTTCAAAGTTCGGGTAAAGCATCTGCTGCTCGTTTTGAGCCGTATGCGGTTCGGTGCGGCTGTTATAGACGCGGTTCGGGCCGTGCACCAGCCGCGCCATCTGCATCTCGCGCATGCGGCGGTAGCTGCACTGCAATCCGCCTATCTCACGCACGGCCTCGCCGATACCCATAGTCACGCCGCAGGCGGGCCGGGATGAGAGTACCTCCCCGAACATCTCCGTCAGCGACTGCTCTATTTTAGGGATTTCTCCCTGTGCGTAATTGAGCACCAGAATAACCTCTTGATTAAGCGTCAGAGTCAGCATTTCGTAGCAGTCGGCCGGAAGATTGACCTGCCAGATAGCGCGGGTGATCCACCCGTTTATTTCCTGCTCCAGCTCCGCGGAATCTATAAAAACCCCGACTATCATATATTCGCCCCGGCAAAAGCTCAGGCGAAGAAGGGTGTTGAGGGATGAGACGCTCTCAGCCGCTTCCCCCGTGCCCTCAAACAGATTTAAAAAAGTCTGCTTTCGGAGCTTTTCCATCATCTCGCCCATCGAGCTTTGCAGACGCTTTTCTTTTTGCTGTTCGGCCTGCTTTTGCAGCTGCAGCTCGGCCGCCTTGCCTACATATTTCCCCAGCTCGGCCTGATCTATGGGCTTTAGCAGATACCCCAGCGCGCCGTAGTCCAGCGCGGTGCGGGCATATTCAAAATCGTTGTAGCCGCTGATGATTATAAACATGGGGCCGTCGCCGCTTTCGCTCATCTCACGCATAATATCAAGCCCCATTATCCCCGGCATGCGGATGTCGGTAAGAACAAGCTGAGGCTTCAGCTCTCGTATCCCGGCCAGGCCCTCACGCCCGTCGTGGTATACCCCGGCGACCCGAAACCCGAAATCCTCCCACCTAAGCAGCTTTTCAAGCATTCGCGTTACCCAAATCTCATCGTCAATAATTACAACGTCCATCATATCTGCACATCTCCCTCGGTTTCGGTCAGCCGTATAATTTCCTCATACGAAAGCCTGTCTCCAGCAATTTCCCCCGGGCTTCGTCCGCCCCGAATCACCAGAGTGCGGTCGCAGCATTGTACAAGAGGATCAATCTTGGAAAAAATAATAACAATTCCGCATGTTTTTCTTATTTCCTCAAGAATATCGCGCAATATCAGCACACTTTCGCTGTCCAGCTCACGGTTCGGCTCGTTTAATATAAGCACGCGCGGATTGCCGGCCATGCAGCGCGCCAGGGCGATTTTCGCCAGCGCCGCGCTGTTCAGCCGTCCGAGATTCTGGCCTATATCGTTATCGACCCCAAAACGCTCGCAGTATTCGCGGGCCAAAAGCTCTTCCTTTTTGCGGCTCAAAACTCCCAAGGAGCTTATCCGGCTCAAAACCCCCTGTGAGATATTCATATAAACGGGATCACAGTCCGAGAGCAGCATCCGCTCCCGCCTCTCAAAATACAGGCCGATGCCGCTGCGCTGGGCGTCGCGCGGGGAGGTGAGTTTCCGCCGGACTCCTTCCACCCAGACGGTTCCGCCACGCATGGGAAGACCGCCAGCCAAGCACTCCGCCAAAACGGATTTCCCGTTTCCCGTAAGCTCGGTAATCCCCAAAATCTCCCCCAAAGCCACCGAAAAAGAAAGTGACTCAAGCGTCCCGGCACTTAAGCGCTCCACCCTAAAGACCTCTCTTCCGGGCGGAGCCGCCGTGTTTTGCGCCAAGGCCTTCCACCCGGGCGCGGTTTTCCCGTACATCAGGTGCCTGAGCGTGTCCTTGTCGAAATTTTCCTTGGGCAGTTCGGCAACGATGCAGGCGTTTCTCAGCACCAAAATCCGGTCGGTCAGCCGTATTGCGTCCTCGTAATTGTGCGTGGCGTATATAATCGCGGCGCCGTCTTTAGCCGCCCGCTCGAAAGTCCTTTTTAGGTTCGCCGTCTCGCTTTCTGAAAAGGAGTTCGCCACCCCGTCAAACACCAGCACGCGGGGGCGCGCGGCGAGCTGACGCGCTACTTGCACCTCTTTCATCTGAAAGTAGGAAAGCGACGGCGGCATCGCTTTGGGATTTATATCGAACTCGAAATATTTCAAAATCCGGCGCGCGTTTTCATAGAGTGCATGGCGGCTATAGTAAAGCTTTGGATTTTTGTCAAGGCCGATTATCAGATTTTCCGCTACCGTCATGTTGGGCAGCAGCTGCGGCTCCTCGCTGACATAGCCTATTTTGCCGCGTATGGCGTCTCTGGGTGAGCGGAGGTTAAGCTCGGCGTCGTCGAGAAAAATATGCCCTGAATCCGGCGCCATTATCCCCGCGAAAATCTGCGCCAGAAGGGTTTTCCCTACACCGTTTATGCCGGCAACGCCGAGAATCTCCCCTTTGTACAGGCTAAGGGAAATGTTTGAAATGATTTTTTCACCGTTCCGGCTCAGGGTAAGATTGCGTGCCCGGAGCACTTCGCTTTTCATCTTTTAGCTCCTATAGTCAAATATGACTATAACTGCGGGCGACAAAAATGCCGCCCACAGTTATGTTGTGCCAATCCCGCAGATAACCTTGCCATTTACTTTATTATGCTGCGGTTCGCTATGTTATATGTATTTAGAGTCTGTTCACATAAACGCATACACACGTCTTTTTGACAAGTTTTCCGCCCTACTATGTTCAAATTTTTCGGCATAAACAAATTATTCCTGCAAAATTTCGCCTTGTATGACGAAAAACTTGCTTAAAAATCCGCGCATAGCCGTCATGTGAACAGACTCAAGGATTACGCCGTTTATCTGCGGGGTTTACATAAAGACTTTACCAGCGATTGGTTCTCGGGAAGTTGGTCAGGCTTTCGGGGCCGTCGGCGCGCAGAACCACTGTGTCCTCAATACGGGTGCCGCCCACGCCGGGCTCCATCAGGGTAATTTCGAAACAGAATGTCTGGTTGACCTGCAGCACGTCGTCGCTGTTCGGGCCGATTGTGGGAATCTCTTCCTCGGGGTCCATGCCGGTGGAGTGCGCGCAGCCGCGGCCTTCTCCGGCGAAGTGGATATAACCGGCTTCCGCCATCACGCGGTTGGCGGCCACGTCGGCCTCTTTGCCTGTCATGCCGGGACGCAGCGCCGCCATGCCTTCTTCCCATGCCTTGAGGCAGGTGTCAAGCAGCTTTTCCTGCGCGGCGGACATTTCTCCGTAGCCTACGCCGCGCGCCATATCCGACGAATAATCGTTGAAACGGCAGCCGATATCAACAAGGATAGTTTCGCCCCTTGTGATGATTTTGTCGGTTGGGTAAGCGAGAAACCATTTTTCCGCGTTAACGCCGGACTGCACCATTATATCAAAGGATTTACTGTCTGCGCCCAGGCGGAACATCTCCGACATGGCCTGGCGCACGACCTCGCGCTCGGTAAGGCCGGTTTCGCATTCCAGCAACTCTTTGATTCTCCAAAGACCCTTGTCGGCAAGCTCGCCGGCGACCTTCATGTTTCTGATTTCGCGCTCGCTCTTTACGGATTTCAGGTTCTCGATGAGCATGGTTTTCTCAAGCTTTGCGCCTCCAATGTTGGCCATAATCATCTCATAGAACTCAAGCGCGCAGTATTTCGCGCCGGAAAGTCCCAGCTTCGCGCCCGGATGCTTTGCCGCGAAATCCTTAACGATGTTTCCCAGCTCCTGGCGGATGCCGCGCGTGTCACTCATCCAGGTCTTGTCGGAGGCATAGCCTACAAGGCTGCCCTCGGCCAGAAGAATGGGATCGCCGGAAAGCGGTAAAAACACCATCGCGGGATAGGGAAACACGCCGTCAAACGCGCGGTAGTCAGCAAGCCAGCGCACATTGCTCATGCGTGGCGCGTCCGAATAGACCAGAAGTCCGTCCAGTCCTTCGAGCTGCATTTTTTGCCTGGTGCGCGCCACACGATCCTGATATTCGCTTACGGGGATATTTTGCAGTACATCTTCGTAACCCATTTTTAGTCTCCTTCCATTTGTTAAATGCTAATTTACTTTAATTAAGAAAAGTTAGCGGCCAAATAAGCGTCTACGTTTTCCTTGGTAACCAGCTCATATGGGAGAATGATGCGCTTGTCAACGTTCTCACCCTTCGCCAGCTTGTACGCCGCGGCAACAGCCTCGTGCGTGTCGGAGTTGTTGGTGATGGTCAGCTTGAAGGATCCGCCCTTTTGAACTTCCAGCGCGGCGTCTTCTTGGCCGTCCATGGAAATAATCATGATTTCTTTTTCGCGTCCGGCGTCCTGAATCGCCTCAAGGCAGCCCATAGCCATCTCGTCGTTTTCGCAGTATACCAGATCGATGTCGCTGTTGGCGCTGAGGATGTTGGTCATAGCCTGATTCGCGTCCAGGCGCAGCCAGTCGGCGGCCTGCTCCACAATAACCTTGATGTCGGGATATTCGGGCGCTTTTTTGTTCCAGCCGTTGTAGCGGTTGAGCGAGTTTGTGGACTCGACGACACCGCGGATCATAACGACGTTGCCTTTGCCGTTCAGAAGAGTGTTGGCATATTCAGCCGCCGCCATACCCATTTCCACCTCATCGGTGGAGACGAAGGTATTGTAGTAGTTATAGGCGTCCTCGCCCTCGGTGGCGCAGCCCGAAGCCGCGATAATAAGCGGAATGCCGGCTTCATAAACTTCTTTGTAGGCAGGGTAAATCGCGGTGCCGGACAGGGAGGATACGATAATAGCGTCGCAGCCTTGCTGGATTAAAGACTCGATGTTGGTGATTTCGGTCTGAACGTCGCCGTCGCCCTCTACGATTATAGGCTCGACGTCGGGATAATCCTTGACCGCTTCTTTGAAATAGTCAACCATCGAGATGCGGAACGGGTGGTTCATTACGCACTGGGAAAATCCAATTTTGAACTTTTCACCCGCCGGGTCGTTTGCCTTGGAACCTGTCGAGGCCGTATCGCCCGAGCTGCCTCCGTTAGACGTGGCAGGGGAGGAACTGCAAGCCGCCAATGACAGGGCAAATGCCAAAACCAATAAAATCGCCATGAATTTTTTCATAAGTGTTTTCTCCTTTCGTACTTATGCCGGCGCATGCCTTTGACTTTAGAGCAGGCAAACCGGCATTATATGTTAGTCCGGATTATCCGGCCTAAACCTCTTTGACAAGCTTTTTACGCTTGTTTACAAGCTCGCGGGATACGATAAGCGAGGTAATAAGAATCACCGCGCCCGTGACAATAGGCTGCGCGTCGGTATTGATGTTCATCAGGTTCATCAGATTTTTTATCATACATACGACCATTGTACCGACAAAGGTACCCAAAATGCTCCCCTTGCCGCCGGTCATACTGATTCCGCCTATAACACAAATTGTAATGGCCGTCATCTCATAGCCCTGCCCTGAGCGGGGTTCGCCTATACCTATGCGAGCCGCTATAAACAAACCCGAGAGCGCCGCTAAGACCGCGCTTATAATATAAACGGCTATCTTGATTTTGTCGGCATTGACGCCGAAGAGCTTTGAGGTTTCTTCTCCGCCGCCCACAGCGTGGACATGCCGCCCGAAGCGCGTTCGGTTTAGCACCAGCAGCGCCAGCAAGAACGCCGCGATTACATACCAGATGCCGTTTTGCATACCAAGAGTTCTGCCCTTGATTATCTGCTTAAAACTGTCGCCGACCGTTCCGGTCAGCGGTCCGCCGCCGGTGAAAAGAAAGGTGACGGCCCGCATTATCATCATCATGGCGAGGGTCGCCATGAACGGCTCTATATTAAAGCGCGTCACTAAAAAGCCGTTGACAAGTCCGCACGCAAGGCCGATTGCTATGACCGTGAGGAAAATAAGCGGCAAAGCCACATTGCTCAGAGCCATCTTTGCGCTTACGACGCTGGAAAAGGCCAAAACCGAACCTACTGAAAGGTCAATGCCTCCCACCATCAGCACAAAGGTCATGCCTATGCCTATAAGCGCCGATTCCACCGCGTACTGTATGATATTTGCGAAGTTGCCTATGCTGAAAAAGCTGTCGGAAAGCTGTGAGCCGACAATTATAAGCGCGATCAGCATCGCGACGGGTAACAACTTGGAAATTTCAATCTTTTTCATGATACATGCCTCTCAAGCGCGTATTTCAGAACTAATTCCTGTGTGGCTTCTTCCTTAGGCAACGAAGCGGTGAGCGCTCCGCCCGAAAAAACCAGCACCCGGTCACACATGCCGAGCAGCTCCGGCATTTCCGTAGAGAAAAGTATTATAGCAAGCCCCTGCTCGGCAAGGCTGTTGATCTGCCGGTATATCTCCGACTTGGCCCCGACGTCCACGCCTCTGGTAGGCTCCTCTAAAATCAGCACCTTGTGGCTGCCGATTATCCAGCGCCCGAGCAGCACTTTTTGCTGATTTCCGCCGCTGAGCTCATCCGGATGCTCGTGAAGCCCCTGAGTCTTGACGCCCAGCCGCCGCACCACCTCCCCACTTTGAGAACGCTCAAAGCGGTTGTGAAGAATCGCCCGTTTGCTGAATAAACTGTCCAGCGCACCTGCCGTGATGTTGGTGAGCAGATTCTGGTTGAGAAAAAGCCCCTGGGTTTTGCGATCCTCCGGCAGAAAGGCTATCCCGTTGCGTATGCTTTCGGCAGGATTTTTAATATTCAGTTTCCTGCCGCCGCAAACTACTTCCCCGGTCGGATGTCCGCACAGACCGAACAGCGTTTTGGTGACGGCGCTCGCGCCCGAAGCCTCCAGCCCGGCGAAGCCAAGAACCTCCCCCTTGTGCAGGGTGAAAGAAACATTCCCGAAGTGTTCGCCCAAAGACAAATCCTTAACCTTAAGCACAGCGTCGCCGCGCGAGGCATTCCTCGCCGGATACAGGGAGTTAAGCTCCCGCCCTATCATCAGCGGTATAAGGCGTTCTTCATTGCATTCCTCTCCGGGCATTGTTGCTATGAGCTTGCCGTCGCGCAGCACCGACACGCGGTCGGCTAAGGAAAAAACCTCATTCATGCGGTGGGATATATATATTATGGTTACTTCTTCTTTTTTAAGGTCGTCGATCATCTGGAACAGAGCCTGCATTTCCTCGGCGTTCAGGTTCGCCGTCGGCTCGTCCATAATCACCACCGACGCCTTCTGGCTGACCGCGCGGGCAATCTCCACCATTTTACGTGTCGAGACAGGCAGCTCGCGCATTTTTGCGGAGGTGTCGATTTTTAGTCCCAGCCGTTCCATAAGCTCCTTCGCGCTTTGCCGGAGCTTTTTGCGGTCCACCAAAAAGGTACCCGGATACCGGGGCTCCCGGCGCAGAAAGATGTTTTCCGCCACCGTCATTTCGGGAATCTCCTGAATCTCCTGGAACAAGGTGCTGATGCCCGCTGCTTGCGCGTCGCTGGGGTTCATAAACTGCACCGGTTCCCCGTTCAAAAAGAGTCTGCCCCTGTCAGCCCGATAGACTCCCGAGATAATTTTGATAAGCGTGGATTTTCCCGCCCCGTTTTCTCCTACCAGCGCGTGCAGCTCACCGCGTTTAAAAGTAAGGCTCACGTCGTCCAGCACCGTGTTGTGGGAAAAAACCTTGCTGACTTCCTTGAGTTCAAAAACGTCACGCAACCTTGGCCCCCTCCTTTCTCAGTACACGAAGGATCTTGCCTTTTGAGGAAATAAGCACCGCCATCAGTATGATAAAGCCCTGAATAAGCTGCTGGATATAAGAGCTTATGCCAATGAGCGGGAAGAGGTTGGAAAGAATGCCGTACAGCACCGCACCCAGCAGCGTGCCAACAATGCTGCCCTTGCCGCCCGATAGCGACGCGCCCCCGACAACTACCGCCGCAATCGCGTTAAGCTCCATGCCCGCCGCGCCGCCGTGCGTCGTCGTCGGCTGAAAAGCTCCTATTCTCGCCACCGAAAGCAGTCCGCTCACCGTGGCGAACAGCGCGCACAGCACATAGGCCAAAACCTTGACCCTGCGCACATTGGTTCCCGAATAATACGCCGCCGTCTGGTTCGAGCCGGTTATATACAGCCGGCGGCCGAAGGTGGTTTTTCTCATCATAAAAAACGCCGCTACCGCAATAACAAACATAACTACTACCGGCACCGGGATAAACCCGATATAGCCCGCGCCTATTTGCATGAAAGTGTCCGGCACATCTCCCGATATGCTTGCCCCTCCCGAGGCAACCAGCACAATCCCCTGCATTATCTGTCTGGTCACCAGCGTGACCACAAACGGCTGTAACCGGCCGTAGGTGACGATTATGCCGTTGAGCAGACCAACGAGCAGCCCGACCGCCAGCGCGGCGGCAATAGTGACGCCGATGGATACTCCGTCAACCATCATCATTATTGAAACCATGCCCACAATCTGCACCGTCGCCCCAATTGAAAGGTCTATGCCGCCGATGAGTATTACAAAATACATGCCGATCGCGGCTATTGCGGTATAGGCCGTCTGACGCAGAAGATTGAGCAGGTTGTCCGCAGAGAGAAAGACCGGGGAAAGAAACTGCGAGACCACAAAAACCACGATTATAAGCAGCGAGATTGCTATTTCGTTTTTATATTCCCGTATATAAGGCCGTTTTTTAAACAAAGCCTTCGGTAATATAGATTTTAATACCGCCATAAAACACCCTCCCGACAGGCTTGTATGTATTTGCCTGCATACCTGTATCGGTTCATTTTTTTGTTTGTGTCCACAAGTGTAATATAGCGGAAATTGTTTATCAACCGGTACATTTTCACATTGGGTGTCATTTCTTCAGATGTTGTGTATTTAGGGCAATTTGATTAAACTTATATGGTATAAGTTGGTCAAACAGCTTTAAAATTAGCACAATAAATTCACACATCGTGAAAATATGTAAAAAATTGGCGTCGTATTTAAGTGATTTGACTATAACCGTATTAAACGGAAAGCTGTTAACCACCCCTGCACCGGGTTATTTTGATTATTGTTTCCCAAAATACGCAAAAAAGAAAACCACCTTTACCGGTGGTTTTCTGTAAGCAATATTCAGTGTAATGTCAAATCGAGCCTCGTGTTACTCCACGGCGGGGAAATAGCTCGCTTCCCTAAGCGATATCATCGCCTCATCCCAGACGAATAATTTCATTTAGCGCCCGCGCCGATATCCTCCGGGATATCGATGTCAGTCTCGTACGCAGCGAGTCCGTTTACAAACTCGGATTCGGTTTCAAAGGCGGAAATTAATCTGCCATTTTCCGCGTACAGCGCGGCGATCATTGTCTGCGGCCGGTTTTCAAATAAGGCCGGCGGAGACAAATATCGCCGGCGTCAGATATTTCATCTCGGGGCTTGAATAGATCGGAATTTCCTGGCCGTTTACAAAAATGCGGAATGACATGCCGTTGTTATAATCCTTAATGTGGCTTACGCCGATCCAGGTTTCAAACCGGCCGTAGCCTAAACTCTTTAAACTTTTTTACGATGTTGCACTTGGCCCCGCAGACAAAAATATCTCCGAAAATTCTGTGCCACATTTCAAGTGGTTTGACTATATTTTTGACTGGTTTGTTACCTCCTTAATTTTCAATTTGTGCAAACTTAAATACTGCGCCACAACCAATTGGTATAAATAGATATTTTGTGTATGCTTAGAGAATAAATCTTGTGCAATTACTATAATACAAATTCGATAGAAAAAGCATAGATTATCGTCTCATTCACTGTGCAATTCTATATCTTTTTATTTTCATTTCTTTTATGAATCAAGGACATATTGTATTAAAATATTAGATATAGTATAATAGACAAATAAAAAAATGAAGGGACTGAACCGTATATGTGTGGTATTGTCGGTTATGTGGGTGACAAGCAGTCCGCGCCGCTCTTGATCGAGGGTCTTGAAAAGCTGGCTTACAGGGGCTATGATTCGGCCGGGGTGGCGGTTATAGAAAACGGTAAATTGCGCATTGACAAAGCTAAGGGACATCTTGAGGTGCTCAGCGAGCGCATTGACGGCGGAGCCGCTATACAGTCGAATGTTGGCATAGGGCATACCCGCTGGGCGACTCACGGCCGCCCGTCGGATGAGAATTCCCATCCGCATAGAAGCGGCAGCGGCCGTTTCGCGGTGGTTCACAACGGAATTATAGAAAATTACGTGCAGCTCAAAGCCGAGCTAATAGACAAAGGCGTCGAGTTTTGCTCCGAAACCGACACCGAGGTGATCGCGCACCTGCTTGAGGAACTTTATGACGGTGAGCTTCTCAGTACGGTGGCAAAGGTGATCGGCCGGCTTCAGGGCTCTTACGCCTTGGGGATTTTATGCGAGGAGCACCCGGATGAAATCGTCGCGATACGTTCTTCCAGCCCGCTTATTGTCGGCCTTTCGGACGCCGGGAATTTCATAGCGTCGGATATCCCCGCGATTTTAAGCCATACCAGAAAAATTTATCACCTTGAAAACGACGAGCTGGTGCTTTTAAAGGGCGACGGGGTTTCAATTTATACGCTTGAGCTCGAGCCGGTGCTCAAAAAGGTAGAAGAGGTCACCTGGGATGTCGCCGCCGCGGAAAAGGGCGGCTACGCGCATTTTATGATAAAAGAGATTATCGAGCAGCCGAGGGCCCTGCAGGACACTATCTCGCCGCGCGTTGACGACAACGGCGAAATCGTGCTCGACGGAATAACGCTCACGGCGCAGCAGCTTAAAAATATAAAAAAGATTTATATAGTCGCATGCGGCTCGGCCTATCATGTCGGGGTGGTGGGCAAATATGTTCTCGAAAAGCTCACCAGAATCCCGACCGAGGCCGATTTGGCGTCCGAGTTCCGCTACCGCTCACCGCTTGTGGATGAGTCGACGCTGTGCATAATAATCAGCCAGTCGGGCGAGACGGCCGACACTCTGGCCGCACTGCGAGAGGCAAAGGAGCGGGGTGCGCGGGTGTTGTCTATTGTCAACGTCGTCGGCTCGAGCATAGCCAACGAGTCGGACGACGTGCTTTACACCTGGGCCGGGCCGGAAATAGCGGTGGCGACCACAAAAGCCTACTCCACCCAGCTTGTTATGCTCGACCTCATAGCGCTGTATATCGCCAAGCGGCTGGGTCGTATTACAAAGGAAGAGATGAGGGGACTGCTCTCATCCATAATCAAGCTGCCCGGCCGGGTCGAGGCCATAATAGAAAGCTATGACGACAGACTGCGTGAGCTGGCCGAAAAATTCAAGGATTATGAGCATGCCTATTTTTTGGGGCGCAACGTCGACTACGCGGTGGCGCTTGAGGCGTCGCTCAAGCTAAAGGAGATAAGCTATATCCATTCCGAGGCATATGCGGCGGGTGAGCTAAAGCACGGGACGATTTCACTCATTGAGGAAAACACGCTTGTGGTGGCGCTTGCGGGCTGTCACCGGCTGTTCGCGAAGACACTGAGCAATATAAAGGAGGTCAAGGCCCGGGGCGCTTATGTTCTGGCCGTGACCACCGAGGATAATACCGCCATAGAGCAGGAGGCCGACGATGTGCTTTACATCCCCTGCACCAAGGAGCTTCTCATGCCGTCGCTCGAGGTTGTGCCCATGCAGCTGCTGGGCTATTATATCGCCTTGGCCAGAGGCTGTGATATCGACAAGCCGCGCAATCTGGCAAAGTCGGTGACGGTGGAATGATGAACAGGCTTCATACAAAAAATCTTCTGGATCTCTCAAAAACCCTGGCCGCGCCGCTGCTTGCGCGTTTTGATTTTCCGTGGCAGGCTCTGGCCGAAATAGGGGAATTTATAAAAGAGCTTATGAATATGCTGCCGCCCGAGGTGTATGATAATGCGGGAGAGGGGATTTATATCGCGAAGACGGCCGAAGTCGCGAAGACGGCCGATATCACCGGCCCGTGTATTATAGGTGAAAGCACCCAGGTGCGCCCGGGTGCTTTTATAAGGGGTAATGTGCTTGTCGGCGCGGGCGCGGTAGTCGGCAATTCCACCGAGCTTAAAAACGTGATACTCTTCGACGGGGTTCAGGCTCCGCATTACAATTATCTCGGTGATTCTATTTTGGGATATAAGTCTCATATGGGGGCGGGCGCGATAACCTCCAACCTGAAAAACGACAAATCACCCGTGAGCGTTAAGCTTCCGGACAATAAAATAGAGACAGGGCTTAAAAAATTCGGCGCGGTTTTGGGCGATTTCGCGGAGATAGGCTGCAACACAGTGCTTGCTCCGGGAACGGTAATAGGCCGGCACACAGACATATATCCGCTTTCGTTCGTGCGCGGATATATCCCGCAGGACAGCATTTTCAAAACCGGTGCCGAGGTAGTTAAAAAGATCTGAACAGGAGGGGAAATTATGCAGGAATATACAAAACAGGACATAATGCGCACATGCGCCGAGCAGGACGTGAGGTTTGTAAGGCTGCAGTTCACCGATATTTTCGGTACGCAGAAAAACGTGGCGATCACCGTAAGCCAGCTCGAAAAGGCGCTTGACAACAAATGTATGTTTGACGGCTCGTCGATCGAGGGGTTTGTCCGCATAGAAGAATCGGATATGTACCTTCACCCCGACCCCGGCAGCTTCGCTATTTTACCGTGGAGGCCGCAGCAGGGCAAGGTGGCCCGGCTTATCTGCGACGTATACAAAACCGACGGCACCCCGTTTGACGGCGACCCGCGTTACATTCTGCGCAAGGTGTGCCATGAAGCTAAAGAGATGGGCTACACCTTCAATGTCGGGCCGGAATGTGAATTTTTCCTTTTTTTAAGAGACGAGCACGGCCGTCCGACCACCATCACACATGACGACGGCGGCTATTTTGACATGGGTCCGGCGGATTTGGGAGAAAACTGCCGGCGGGACATAAGCATGACGCTTGAGGATATGGGCTTTGAGATAGAGGCGTCGCACCATGAGGTGGCCAACGGACAGCACGAGATCGATTTTAAATATGACGAGGCGCTTAAAACCGCCGACAACATAAGCACCTTTAAGCTGGTGGTCAAAACTGTGGCTCAGCGGCACGGCCTGCACGCGACATTTATGCCAAAGCCGCTTTACGGCGTCGCGGGCAACGGGATGCATATAAACATGTCGCTGTTCAAAAACGGCGAAAACGCCTTCTGTGATGAAAACGACCCGAATTATTTAAGCCGCGAGGCATATTATTTTATCGGAGGGCTGCTCGCGCATGTAAGCGCGATGGCTCCGATTACCAACCCACTGGTAAATTCCTACAAACGCTTAGTGTCTGGATATGAAGCGCCGGTGTATATAGCCTGGTCGGCGCAAAACCGCAGCCCGTTAATCCGTGTACCAGCCGCTAGGGGCATGGGTACCCGGTTGGAGCTGCGTTCGCCGGATCCAACAGCAAACCCCTATCTGGCGCTGGCGGTTTGCCTTGCCGCAGGGCTGGACGGCATACGCAACAAGATCGAGCCGCCCGCTCCCTGCGACACCAATATTTACACCATGACCGACGAGCAAAGGGAGCTGCTGGGCATAGGCAGTCTGCCCGCAACTCTTCTCGACGCCATACGCGAGCTTAAAAGGGACGATCTTATAAAGCAGACCCTGGGCCGGCATATTTATAAAAAGCTCACCGAGCACCAGCGCATAGAATGGGGCGAATA
>DOZQ01000151.1:16875-27225 GCA_003517915.1 Oscillospiraceae bacterium
TAAGGAGTCTTAAAAATACATGGAGCTTATTCGCTTTGAAAACGGTTTGCGTGTGGTTCTGGACGAGATGCCGCGCTCAAAATCCGCCGCGATATGCGTTTATATCGGCTGCGGCTCGCACGATGAGGAGAAACCCTGTTTTGGCGCGTCGCATTTTATTGAGCATATGCTGTTTAAGGGCACCGAGACCCGCTCGGCGGCCGAAATCTCCGAACAGATGGATGAGATAGGCGGCAATTTAAACGCCTACACCACCAAGGAATTCACCTGCGTCTACTCCCAGACGCTTGAGGAGCATCTGCCAATAGCCGCCGAAATTTTAAGCGATATGCTATTGCGCTCGAAAATGACGCCGCAGGATGTGGAAACCGAAAGAAGCGTTATACTTGAAGAGATTGGCATGTATGAGGACTCGTTTGAGGAGCTGTGCATGGATCGGCTCTATTTGAAAATTTATCCCGATTCGGCGCTCGGCGGCAATATTTTAGGCACCAGGGAAAGTGTTCGGCAGATGACGGCCGACCGGCTGCGTGCGCACATGGCCAAGTATTATGTGCCCGAGCGCACGGTTATCTCGGTGTGCGGCAAATTCCAAAAAGAAACGCTGCTTGAGATTTTAGAGCGGCAGTTCGGCGGGCTTCATAACACAAAAAATCCCATAAGTGTACGGCCGGCCGTGTTTTCACCGGGAGTTACCACCGAAAAGAAGACTTCGGAGCAGACCCATCTTATCATCGCCATGCCGGGGCTCAAAATCGGCGCACCCGAGCGCTTTGCCCACGCGATTTTTTCGACAATTTTGGGCGGGACAAGCTCCTCAAGGCTTTATCAGCGCATAAGGGAAGAGCTTGGGCTCGCGTATTCGATCTACTCCTTTTCGGGGGCACATCTTGAGGGCGGCGTCTTCGGGGTAGGCGCGGCGGTGGCGCACGGCGCCCAGCGCCAGACCGTAAACGAGATTTTCAGTGTGCTGAAGGATATAAAGAACGGTATCAGCGAAAAGGAGTTTCTGCGCACGAGAGAGCAGTTTAAGGCAAGCCTTGTAATGGGGCTTGAGCAAAACGGTTCGCGAGCCTCCGCTATGGGGCGCTCGATTTTGCTTGAGGGTGAATATCTCGACGAGGAGACGATTTTAGAAAAGCTGGACGGCCTGACGCCGCAGGAGGTCTCCCGGGCGGCGAATAAAATTTTGGATTTTGACCGCATAGCGCTTTCGGTGGTCGGAAGACCCGAGAAACAGGAGTTTTATAACCCGGGGAATTATCTGTAAATTAGTTGTATCATGTGTCGTCGCCTGAATTCCCCTGATTGCCGGAAGAGACCGTTTTGGTTTTTATTTCCGCTTTGCCGGAATCCCGCGGACAGTGGTGCGGCGGTTTGTTTAAATTTTTTCTGAGCTTTTTGTGCAGGGCAATAGTGGTTAGCGTGTCGCGGAGCTGGGTCAAGGCGGCCGACAAAAGCACCAGCTCATCGTCTGTCATCCGCTCGGCCAGTGTATTGGCCAAGGCGGTCACGGCGGCTGTATATTCACAGGCGCCATTCATGCGGCCCCCTCCGTTCTGCAATACAAATCTCGGATTAACGAGTAAAAATAGTTATATTATTAAATTATTCAAATATATTATAAGATGTTACCGGCAGCAAAGACATCGGTTTTGGATTTATTAGGAGGTTTTACCTATGAAGCAAGTGTTTATTAAACGTATTATTCCGCCGCTTGTCACTCTTGCCGCCGGCGCGGGGTATTTTTATCTGTTTTATCCGCCGATTAACCCGCGCGCCTCAGGCTTTTGGGGCATGCTGCTTTTCATGGCGCTGGTATTTATCGTGAGCTTCTGTTTCGCCAGAATACGCGGAGGCCTCGCAAAGATAAAGGAATCAGGCAAAAAAGTGACTGTTACGGTAAAAAAGCCGCGCAAATCGCTCAGCAAAAAAACGGTGCGTATAACGCTTATTGTCATAGGTATAGCCGCTGTGGCGCTAACCGCGGCGCTTATGTCCTCCACAAGGCTGGTGAGCGCCTCGCGTTATCAAATGCAGCTGCCGGTTACCGACGGTAATTTCGCTTTGGATATTGCCGAAGTGCCTATTTCACAGGTTCCGGTAGTTGACCGCGATACGGCAGAGCGGCTGGGCCAGCGCAAAATCGGCGAGGTCGTGGAGCTGGTCTCGCAGTTCAACGTCTCGTCCTTTTTTACCCAGATAAATGTAGAAGAGGTGCCTACAAGGGTCTCTCCTTTGGAGTACGCCGATTTCTTCAAATGGTTCGGTAACCAAAGCGACGGAATCCCCTATTATGTGAAGATAGATATGGCCACTCAGACAACCGAGCTTGTGGAGCTTTCGCAAGGAATAAAATATTCCCCATCGGAATATTTTAACCGCAAGCTCGAGCGGTATCTAAGGTTTAAATATCCGACGCTTATGTTCGAGGAATTCTCGTTTGAGATAGACGACGAGGGCAACCCGTTTTGGGTCGTTTCCTGCTACAGCTATACGATAGGACTGCTCGGCGGCAAGGATATCACCGCTGTGCTGCTGGTCAACGCGGTGACGGGTGAGGTGGGCAAATATGATATCGGCGAGGTTCCGCAGTGGATTGATCGGGTTTTTCCGGCTGAGCTGATTGTAAAGCAGGCCGACAACTGGGGCTCGCTGGGCGGAGGCTACTGGAACTCGGTATTCGGCCAGAAGGGGGTCACTGTGACTACCGAGGGATATAATTATCTGGCGCTGAACGACGACGTCTGGATGTATACCGGGGTGACGTCGGTGTCGCAGGACGAGAGCAACATAGGCTTTCTCTTGGTCAACATGCGCACAAAGGAAGCGAAATTCTATCAGGTAAACGGCGCTAAGGAATACTCCGCGATGGATTCCGCTAGAGGCAAGGTTCAGGAAAAGGGATATTCCGCGACATTCCCTATCCTGCTGAATATAGGCGATATGCCCACCTATTTCCTCTCGCTTAAAGACGACGCGGGGCTGGTCAAAGCTTTCGCGTTCGTATCCGTTTCAAATTATCAGATTGTCGGTGTGGGAGACACCATAGCGCTGGCCCAGCAGGATTATCTGCGTCAGCTGCGCAGCGCCGATTTAACCGGCGGTGAGGATACTCAGGAAACCGCTGAAAAAACCGGCAGGGTGGAATCGCTTGGATCGGCGGTTTTGGACGGCAACACGCATTATTATATTAAGCTGGAGGGCGGCGAGGATGTTTATATCGCGCCTGTCAGCGTAAGCGATTATCTGCCGCTGCTTAAAGCGGGCGACAGGGTAAGGCTCACCTATTCTAAAATCGCTGGGGAGTTTGGCCGGGTAGAGGATATGGAAGTAATCAGCAATTGAATGAACCGTTCCCCGCCGCAGCCGGTTTAAAATTAATACGAACTTCCGCTTTTAAAACCTAAAGAATCACTAGCCGGTGTTAATATCTTTATATTTGCACAATAAATACAAATAACGGTTGACATTTTTGATTTTAAAGAGTAGAATAACATTAGCGACAGTCGAGTGAGGAGGTTTGCCGATGCAATCCTGCTCAGGGAGTCGGGCTTTTACTGCCTTTTCTGACGAAGAGCTGGCGGCTCTTGCGCAAAATGGTCAGGCGGATGCGTTCAACGCATTGGTCGTTCGTTATGTTGTCATCGTGAATATGCGTGTTTCCTGCTACAGAGGCACTGGTATCGAGCCGGAGGATCTTGCACAGGAAGGTATGATTGGGTTGATGAGTGCAGTCCGCAGTTTCCGGCCGGATACAGGTGCCTGTTTTCGTACGTTTGCGTGGCTTTGCATTGACCGAAGTGTTTTATCCGCTTTGAAAGCGCCGTTTCGCAAAAAAAGAATTCCCGACGCAAAAATTTTCCCCCTTGAGGAAAATCCGTGCGGGGATGCGCACGAGTCCGCAGGTGCGGCGGAGGCCTCGCAGAACCCGGAGCATTATTTAATCGCTAAAGAAGACGCGAAAAATTTCTGGCAGGGAGTAAAGCGCGTTTTGTCACCGTTTGAGCACAGTGTTTTGCTCCGGTTTTTAGGCGGCGAGGATTACCGTGGAATCGCGCGGCAGTTAGACGCCACCGTTAAATCAGTGGACAACGCCATTCAGCGGGTCAGACGCAAGCTGAGATAGTTTTATTCAGGGTTTTCCGATATGAAATTGATTATATGCCCAAGTAGCTCAAAGCAGAGCATTGGTTTTTTCCAAGGTGTCGGTGCGATTCCGTCCGGGGCAAATATCATTAGTCAAGCGAGGTTAAAAAAATGTTTGAAGACAAGACTCTCATCTGCAAAGAATGTGGCGCTGAATTTATCTTCACCGCCGGCGAACAGGAATTTTACGAGGCCAAAGGCTTTGTAAACGAACCGCAGCGCTGCAAAGCTTGCCGCGATTCTCGTAAGAACGCTTCCAAGGCGGACAGGGAAATGCATGTAACCACATGCGCGAGCTGCGGCGCGGAAGCCAGGGTACCCTTTAAACCGCGTGAGGATCGCCCGGTTTACTGCAGCGAATGCTTCGCGAACATGAGGGAAGAGGGCTAACATAAAAAATGTGGCCGGTTATGTTAATCCGGTCGTGTAGCTAGACCTTCGTATCTGCAAAAATGCCGCTTCGGATTTTTCCGAAGCGGTTTTTGTGCGTTATTTCAATTTTCTCCAAACGACTCCATCAGAGCTTCAAACGGTTCGTTAAGCATAATCATGATAAACCCGTCGTCCCGCTGTTCTGCTCTTATCCTGCGGCTGGAGGAGCGGTAAAACTCAAAAGTTTCCTCCGCGCCGCCCTCATAGCTGATTGTCAGCGTGGCCAAAAGCTCGTTTTTAGAGGCGTTTTCGTCATAGCTGTGCGCGGTCAGGGCGTCTAGACTTGCAAATAAGCCGTCCAGCCGCTCGTTGTCTAGTGATTTTCCGTCCATAAAAGCGGCCGTAGATGAAAGCGAGCCGACATCCCCGGCGGTGTGGCGAAGTGAAAGCACGCGTGATTTTCCTTTGGAGGAAAAGGTAATCTCACGCATGGCGGATTTCGCGGGCACAATCAGCTTTTTCGCGTAAAAATCCTCACGCGGGAATTCAGCAAAGCTAAGCGCCTCGGTGGATATCTCATAAATTACCTCCCTGCCTTCAATCATAAGGGAATAGCCGTTTTCAAGCTTGCCGATTTTAAGCGTGCGGTTCTCGCCGTCTATCTCATAGGCGGCTTCGCACAGGGGATTCATGAGATTATAGTCTCTAAGCTTCTCGTCGTCAGGATGCGCGGCCAAAACCGAATTTGCGACAAGCCCCCCGGAAAACGGGGAAAGCAGGGAAAGCACAGCGCCGGAGTTCGCGTAACGCGTCACCGAAGCAGAGGATAAGCGGTAGAGCATGTCACCGCCGCGTTCGGCCATTGTAAAGACGAGGGGAACCGGAAAATTTTCACCTGTGAGCGTGATTTTGTCATATTTGTTAACAAGGCTCGCGGCGTCAAAATAATCCGCGTTTATGGCGTCCGGCAAGAGGGGTTCGACAGCGGTTTTACTTACCATATCGGTTTTTGAGAGCGCTATGCCGTCGTACAGCGACACAGCGGCCAGATAAACGTCAGAGGTACCTTTAACACTTAAATAATACCCGGATTTGTCGGGAGCCATTTTGCCGAAATAAAGCGTCGTCTCCCCGTGAGGGTGATCGACGCTCACCGTGACGGCGGGGGGATCAAGTCCGTAATCCGACAGTTCATAACCGTCATCCATTTTGCGCAGTGCCGTGACCGAATGCAGTGAGGCATAGGCAGACACAAGCGCCTCGGTGTCAAGCGGCAGACTTTCGTCCCAGCCGGGAACCGACAGCGCCGCGTTTCCGTCCTCACCCGGTCGGCCCGCAAGCAGAGTATAGCTGTTTTCACCCGTCACTTCAATTTTGCTGACCTCCCGCACCGAATAAAGCCGGATGTTCATGTCTTCCGGAGGGGAGCGGTCTTCGGGGGGGATCCTCAGCACAAAAGCCAAAACTCCCGCCAGCAGCGCCACTGCGGCGATGCCCCAAATAAGGCCGCGACGCCGCCCGGAGCTTTTCCGGACGGCGACAGGGGTGTTTTTTGAAAAAATCGTAGAGCCGGGGATGTCGCCGGGAGAAAACTCCCTCGCGGATTCATGGAACCCGGATTCCCGAATATCTTTTTTTGCGGGGTCTTCACTCACAGGCGAAGCCTCCTTGCCCAGATGATAATGCCAATCGAGATTATAATAAGCGGAATAACCGCGATAAAGACTATAGCCATAATGTTCGAAAGGGAACCCGATGTTTTGTCGGCGTAGCTTGGAACCGTGATGGTTTTGGTATCAAAGGTGAGATTCTGCGCGGCGCTTCGGCCCGACAGGGAACCGGTAAGGCTCATGGCCAAATCCCGGTTGCCGACTACCTCAAACTGGCTCCACATGTCGTTCATCATGTCGTCCGACGAAAACATCAGTACTCCGGAGGTTTTGCCGTCTGCGGTATAACGGCTGAGCGAAACCATGGCAAGCGGTCCGGCGGATCCGGTGGAAGCGCCAGGAGCGGAGACGCCGTCGGGGGATATGACGCAGGTCTCGCCAAACTGTACAAGCGTTTCGGTCTCATAGCCGCCGGAGCTTTCGCTTAGGGCTATGGGTTTGTTGCCGCCCGCAACATAGAGCCTGTTTTGGGCGTCCTGAGCGGAGGTGTACAGCGAACCCGCGCTGTTTCCGATTATCGTGGTATTTTGCTGCTCATAGGTCATGTCGAGGTTGGTTTCCATGACCACGCCGTCCTGAAAACCAAAGCCCCATTCCTCAAGGTATTCATAGAGATTTGTAAGCCCGCTTTGAGAGGAGGATGCGAAAAAGATGAGGTTTTTCCCGGTCTCGCCGTTTTTAAGGTAATTATCGAGCTTTGTAATTTCCTCGGGTGCAAAATCCTTTGTGGGCGCGAAAAGCATTACCGCGTCCGCATCCGCGGGGATATCTCCGCTCAGCAGACCCATCTCCTCGACAAAGTAATTATTCGCGGCAAGCAGACCTTTTACGGCGGTGGTATCCGCCTCGCCATAGCCGGTGAGCAGAACTATCTTTTGATCCATGTCCACGGCGACCTCGGCTATGGCCGAGGTGACGGAGGTTTCAAGCTTTGAGCCGTTGACCACGGCATATTGGCCGTCGCCCTGCCCAATCTCGACTAGGGCATCTATAGATAAAATTTTGTGATTGCCACCCTGTGAACCGTCGGCGGCGGTGTATTCGCTCGCGATTATAATACTGCCGTAACTGAGAACCTCTCCAGAATATTTTTCCGCTATGCGGCTAAAGGCGGGGGACTGCGGGTCGACAAACCTCAGCTTGATATGCCTCGACAGCCGGGCGTAATTTTTAAGCAGCTTTTCAATCTGGTTGAAATATTTTCCGCCCGTGGGGTCGGTTAGTCCCATAGAATAAAATGTGGAATAAAACGTGCCGTCTGAAAAATCCTCTTCGGCGGCAGCCACCGTTATGGTGACATCCTTTGATATATTTCTGATAAATTCGCCGTTCTCCTGTGAAACGGTAAATTCCTTGCCCTGCGTCAGATCAAGGCTCAAGGGAAACCGCGCGGCAAGCACCGACGCGATGACGTTTATGACGATAACCCCCGCGATAAACAGCGACACAAAAACGGCGGCATAGGCGCCGTGCTTGAATTTGCGCTTTTTCGAGCGGGTAAGCTCGGCCTGATAGCCGGAATCAGGCGCGGCGGCGTTTGCTGCCTGAGGCTCATAATACTCCTCCGGAATATCCTGCTGCCCGGTATCGGGAGCCGCCCCGTCAGCTTCGTTCGGGTTTTGTGCGGGCGGGGAATTATAATCCTGATTTTCGGAAGGATTTGGGTTATACTCCTGATTTTCGTTGCCCTTATAATTGTTATCCATAGCTTACGATCCTCCCTTTAAGACCATCTGCGCTTTTCGAGCACCCGCGCCGAAAGGAATAAAAACAGCGCCGCTATGCTCAAAAAGAAGATGGCGTTTGAATAATCCAGAATGCCGTGCATAAACGCGCCGTAGCGCCCGTTAAAGGAAATCCAGCCGGTGACGGTGGAAACCGCGTCGCTGTTCAGCATTTCCGCCATAGTGTCGAGCAAAAGCAAAAACAGCGATACGGCAAAGCTGCACACCGCCGCGACCACCTGGCTTTCGGTCAGGCAGGAGACAAACAGCCCAACGGCGATAAGCGCCGCCCCCAAAAGCAGCACGCCCAGCAGGTTAGCGGTAAATATAGTCCAGTCGGGAGCCACGAAAACCGTGATTATCATCTGGCCGGCGACGGCGATAAGCAGACCCATTACGAACACTAAAAACGCGGCGAAAAACTTACCCAAAACAATATTCCCCAGCTTTACTGGAGCGGTGAAGAGCGCCTGGTCGGTCTTCTGGCGTTTTTCCTCGCTGAACAGCCGCATGGTCAAAACCGGGATGACAAACAAAATGATGACAAACATGTTGGAGAAAACATAGCTTATCTGCGGGGAGCCCTCACGGAAGAGGGTAGAAAAAAACATTCCGCTGAAAAGATAAAGCACGGCCAAAACCACATAGGCCAGCGGAGAGGTGAAATAGGAGCGTAGCTCCCTTTTAAAAACAGCGCTCATTCAGTTCTCCTCCTTTTCGTCGCCGGTCACGGGATTTTCCGGTTCGGGGGTTTCGGCGGCCTGCGGGATTTCAGTCTCAGGCGCTTCGCTCCCGCTTTGAGCGCCGAATTCACGCGGGCGTTCGCCGAAAATCTCATCGGCCAGCTCGCCTGCCGCCGCCCTGTTGGGATCTTCCGCCGGATCGGCTCCGGGGGCGGGATTCAAAACGGCGCTTTGATTGTAATCCTGTCTATAAGCGGCGTATTCGTCCGGCTCGTCGTCGACCGCGCCGTAAGCTGGATCGGTAATTTTAAGAAATACCTCCTCCAAAGAGGGTTCTTCGGCTCTCATCATAAGAACAGGCAAGCCCGCCTCCGCCATGCGCTTGGACACTACGTGCCGGATATCGCAGTCGGGATCAGGCTCAAGCGAAAAGTCAAACGCGCCCTCCTCGGCTTCTCCTTTAGGTTTGATCGCATGTACGCCGGGGGATTTTTGCAGCTCGCTCAAAATATCCTGCATGGGGCCGACGGCTCTCAGGGTCACGCGGCGCGAAGGCGCAAGCTTTTTGGCAAGCCTGTCAGGCGTGCCGTCGGCGATTATCTTACCGCCGTTCATAACAATTACTCGCTGGCATACCGCCTGAATTTCGGGCAGTATGTGCGAGGATAAAATCACGGTGTGATTTTTGCCGAGCAGCCTTATCAGCCTTCGCATTTCAATAATCTGCCTGGGGTCAAGCCCGACGGTGGGTTCGTCAAGAATCAGCGCCTCGGGATTGCCTATAAGCGCCTGCGCTATACCGACCCTCTGCCGGTAGCCGCGTGAAAGATTTTTTATCACCCGGTTCATTACATCCCCGATAAGCACCAGACGGCATATCTCATCGATATGGGCATAGCGGGGCAGCGATACCTTTTTTAAATCATAAATGAAATACAGATATTCCTTTACGGTCATGTCCAGATAAAGCGGGGGATTTTCCGGCAGGTAGCCGATATGTTTTTTTGCCTCAAAGGGCTGCTCGAGAATGTCATAGCCGCCGATGCTCACACTCCCGGCGGTAGAGGACAAATAGCCGGTGAGCATATTCATCACCGTGGATTTTCCCGCTCCGTTAGGGCCCAAAAATCCCAGTATCTCGCCTTCGCGGACGACAAAGCTTACGTCGTCCACCGCCGTCGTATTGCCGAACCGCTTGGTCAAATGCCGCGCCTCAATCATTGTGGGGTTCCCTCCGTTTCTTAAAAACAGGACTGGTAACGCCTGTTAATTATAATCTTTCAGTTTTAAAAAGAGCAACAGTCATGTGATACCGCAGTTTTATTCCTTTACATCATATATGTCATAATTAACATAAATATAAATAAATTATGAACGCATGTAAAGCTACACCCAAATTATAGCATAAATTTTTCTATATGCAAACAGGATTTTTATCATAATTACGGCAAATTGATAAAATCTTTCGCGGGTAACATAACAGGCATCAAATTTGTTCCCAGAGAAATCCGCTTTGCCCGTTATTTCTGGCAGAGCGATAACGCTACTCGGCGCTTGGTCCATTTCCATCAATTTGTTCTAAATACATCTTGAGCGGACAGGAACCGCGTGATATAATATAGGTTAATTATTATTAATGGTTGTATGAAATACATGGGAGAAGATTAGAGATGGATTTAAAACAGACGAAAATCAGAAAAATAGGGGTGCTCACCAGCGGCGGCGACGCGCCCGGAATGAACGCGGCCATAC